>JALYUI010000392.1 GCA_030853845.1 Bacteroidota bacterium
ATCTGCGACATTATGATGCCGGTGCTCGACGGCTACGGCGTGCTTCAGATTTTCAACCAGCACCCGCAGCTCACGGGCGTGCCGTTTATCTTCCTCACCGCGAAAACCGAGCTGGCCGACCGGCGGCGCGGCATGGCCCTGGGAGCCGACGACTACCTGAGCAAGCCCTTCGAAAAGGCCGATTTGCTGAGCGCCGTCAGCGGGCGGCTCAGCCGCTTTCAGCACCTCAAGCCGGAACTGCCTTTGAGTGGGCAGCGCCTGCACCAGTTTCTCGACGAAGCGCAGCAGGCCGGCGACCTCACCAGCCTCTCGCTGGACCGCAAAGCGCATTTGATTCGTAAGAAACAGGACATCTACCTTGAAGGCGACGAATCGACCCGGCTGTATTTTGTACAGAGCGGCCGGGTAAAAACCGTGAAAACCACCGATGGCGGCAAGGAACTGATTGTGGGCCTGCACGGTCCCGGCGAGTTTTTCGGCTACCTGCCGCTGCTGCAGCACACGTCCCACGGCGACTCGGCCATTGCCGTGGACGAGTCGGAGCTGCTCTATATTCCGAAGGATGATTTCACGGAATTGCTGCTGCGCAACCCCGAAGTAGGCCAGCAGTTTGTGCGCCTGCTGGCCGGGCAGGTGAGCGGGCAGGCCGAGCTGCTGCTGTCGCTGGCCTATAATTCCCTGCGCCGGCGCGTAGCCGACATGCTGCTACAGCTGCACGAGCAGGCCGGGGGCCAGCCGGACACCGCCATCCAGCTCACCCGCGACGACATGGCCGCCCTGGTGGGCACCGCCCCCGAGTCGCTGAGCCGCACCCTGAACGAGTTCAAGCAGGACGGGCTGATTGCGCTCACGCAGCACGCGATTCGGGTGCTGGAACCCGAGAAGCTGCGCCGGGCCCACTGGTAGGCGGGGGGACGGATTCCCCGCATTTGGCGGCGCGTTTGATAGTTGACAAAGCTCATCCATGGGGGGTGAGCTTTGTCATGTCCGGGGGTTGGGGTGGCCGGTAGTTTTGGCTTTGCTTACCAAGGGCCGCTAATTGGTCCTGGCGGGCATCACCTTACCCGACTCTTCCATGAAAAACCTGCCGTTTGGCACGGCCGGCCGCGCGGGCCTGCTGCTGGGCCTGCTGCTAGCCGGCCGGCCGGGGGCCCTGCTGGCCCAGACCACCGCGCCCGCCGAAGGACCGATGCTCCTGCAACCCGCCGTGCTGGGAATGCTGGCCCTGCTGCTCGTCATCGTTATCGGGGCCGTTATTGTGCTGGTGTCGCGGGTGGGCTCGCTGGTTAGCCGCAACCAGCCGCTGTCGACCGAAAACGCGGCCGGGCGCTTCGACGAGACGGTGACCAACCTCACGCCCGCGCAGCTGGCGGCCATTGTGGGCCGGCAGCAGGCGCAGGGCTTTGGCTTGCAGGGCGATGAGCTGGGCAGCAACAACCCCGCCCGCGACCCCCAGGGCCTGGTGCAGCACGTGGAGATGGACGTGCACTCGCCCTGGCTCCACGAGAAGCGGCACACGGCCCGCCTGCCCGACCTCGACCCCAAGCTGGTGCGCCTCGTGTCGTGGTACCTGCTGTGCGCGGCTGGCTGGCTGGTGCTGGGCACCACGATTGGCTGGTACGCGGGCGTCAAGTTCGTGAGCCCCGACGTGGACCACGTGGCGGCGCTCTCGTTTGGGCGGCTGCGGCCCATTCATACCAACATGGTGTTCTGGGGCTGGACCTCGCTGGCCATGCTGGGCCTGGGCCACTTCGTGGTGGCGCGCACCAACAACACGCCCCTGTTCAGTCTCAAATGGGGCTGGTGGACGCTGGGCCTCATCAATGCCAGCGTGGTGCTGGGCACCGGCTGCCTGCTGGCGGGCATCAACAACGGCGGGGGCGAGTACCGCGAGTACATCTGGCCCGTCACGCTGCTCTTTGCCGTGGGCGTGATTCTGGCCCTGGCCAACTTCTACCAGACCGTGGCCGCCCGCACCACCGAGGAGTTCTACATCTCGAACTGGTACATTCTGGGCGCCACCGTCTGGGGCATCGTGCTCACGGTGGTGGCCTATCTGCCGTGGTACCAGAACGGGATGGGCGAAACCATCATTCAGGGCTACTACATGCACATGGGCGTGGGCATGTGGTTTATTACCTTCACGCTGGGCTTGATGTACTACTTCCTGCCCATGTCGCTCAATAAGCCCATTTATTCCTACTCGCTGGGGG
>JALYUI010000400.1 GCA_030853845.1 Bacteroidota bacterium
CCATGTCGACTACCGAGCCGATGAAGATGAAGGAAGACGACAAGAAAGTGAAGATGAAAAAGGGCGAAGCGAAGCTGAAAGCCAAGTCGAAAAACTAAGTTCTTTCACTAGCTGTTCCCCGAAAAAATGCCTCTCACATCTGTGAGAGGCATTTTTTGCTTTAGGTAGCTTATGCGTTCCACCCCGGCATTTTACGTTGGCAGCGGCCTACGCCTGGCGCACGGCCAGCCACAGGCTCAACCAGCCCCCGAGTAGGAGCAGGCCGCCAATCGGGGCCACCGCGCCCAGCTTGGTGATGCCCGTAAAGCAGAGCGCATAAAGGGAACCGCTGAATACCAAGATGCCCGCTGTCCAAAGTAAGCCGGTGGTGCCCAGGCGGGTGAGCTCGGGCCGGGCCGCCCACAGTACCCCGATACCCAGCAGAGCCAGCGCGTGGTAAAACTGGTAGCGCACGGCTGTTTCGAAGGTGTCGAAGCGGCCGGCCTGCTCCAGCATGGGGCGGAGGGCATGTGCGCCAAATGCGCCAATGGCCACTCCCAGGCCCCCAAACAGGGCGGCCATTTGCAAAATAAGTCGAGCTGTCATGTCAGGTTATCAAGGTTGAGCGGGCAAAGGTAAGGCCCGGCCCGGCCCTCAAATCTGGCGCTTGAGGCGGACGGTGGCAGTGTGCAACTCCCCATCGGGGCGGCGCAGTAGCAGCAGTAGGGCGCGGCCATCTTCGGAGTGCATGAGGCGGCTGAGCTGGGTGAGGTTGTAGAAGCTGACGGGGATGAAGTTGATGCTGATAAGCTCTTCCTCGGGCTCGAGGCCAGCCGTTGCAGCTGGTGAGTCGGGCATCACGCGCAACACCAGATACCGCCTTAGGTCGGGGCCGACAGCCAGAAATTCGATGCCACTCATGTCGTGCTCAAAGGCATCGTGCAGCTGCACGTTAGGGCGCAGCAACAGGCGCCGGTGAGGGTAATCGATAACCAGGGAAAACCGTTTCAGCAGCTCGTAGCCCACATTGCCATTGCGGGGAACGTCGATGCGCCGGTGCACATCGGCCGAGTTGGGGAAAGATGTCAGCACCGATTTGAGGGTGTAGCGCCCCAGCTGTAGCCGGGGTATCCGGCCTAAAAAACCTTGTACCACACCGGTCAGGCCCCGGCCCAGGTCGGTGGCGAAACGCGGACTGGGAGCGGTTAAGCGCGGGTCAGAGTCCAGTTCGAGGGACAGCGCGTGACTTGCTCCTGTGTCCAGCACCAGTTTCAAGGGTAAGGTAAGCGAATCGCTGAACTGAACCGGTGCGGTAAAATACGCCTTGTTATTTTCCAGGCTCAGAGGCAATATCGACCAGTGTTTGCCCCGCGGCATGCGAAACCGTTCGGGGGCCGTGGCAATCAGGTTGCCTTCCTCGGGATGTAGCGTAATTGTAAAGCTGCGGAATAATTCCGACCCTAATATTCCGTGAATGGGCATGCCTACGTAGCCCGAAAGGTTCAGCACATCCTGCGACAATACCAGGAGGGACATGGCTGGGGCCACAATACCGCTCATTCCGACCCGAACACTATCGGCTTGATAGGCGAGCAATCCGGTGTCGCTTCCACCGGCACCCAATATCCTGAACTGTTGCCCGTGTCGCAATTGCAACGAATCGGCCAGGGCTGGTAAAGTAATGATGGAACTGGCTACACCTGTATCAAGGAGAAAGTTGAAAGGACCATTTCCATTAATAAATACATTCACCACCAACAGATTGCGCTGAATCTGCACCGGGATACGCGCGCGGGTGCGTTTGGCGTTTTCGAAAACAAAAATATTTTCTTTTACTAATTCCTGCGCTTGGCATTCGCCAACCGAATAAGCAGTGGAGCCCAGTAAAAGCAGAAAAAGAACGACCCGTAAAATGCCCATAGCGATGTGGCGATGTGCCAAGCCGTAAATAAAGCATAAAGTTGTCCGTAACTATTTTAAACGTGGCTCAGACGACAGCGCACGCGGAATGCGTGAGCACTGGGTCAGCCCGGAAATTCCCACTGCCCGGCTGGCGCGTAACGCAGCTCGCCGCCCGCAACGTGCAGGGGGGCAGCTACATTGTTGTGGTAAAGCTGGCCGGTGCCGAGGCCCTGCGCGAAGCCGTGCACCTCGTATTCGGCCGTGAGCTGGGCCACGGCATTCAGGCCTACATTCGACTCCAGGGCCGAAGTCATCCACCAGCCAATGCTGCGGGCTTCGGCCAGGGCAATCCAATGCCGGGTGGCGGCGTGGCCCCCCAGCAGGGTCGGCTTAAGGATGATGTAGGCCGGGGCAATAGAATCGAGCAGGGCCGCCTGCCGGGCCGGGTCGGTCACGCCAATCAATTCTTCATCGAGGCCAATGGGCACGGGAGAGCTGCGACATAGCGCTGCCATTCCGGGCACCTGTCCCGCCGCAATGGGCTGCTCGATGGAGTGCAGGTCGAACCGGGCCAGCTGCGCCAGTTTACGCGGGGCATCGGCGAGGGCAAAAGCCCCGTTGGCATCGACGCGCAGCACCAGCCGCTCTGGCCCGGCCACCGCCCGGATTTCGGCCAGCAAGGCCAGCTCGGTGGCAAAATCCAGCCCCCCAATTTTCAGCTTTAGACAGGAGTAGCCCGCCGCGAGCTTCTGCTGAATCTGCTCACGCATGAAGTCGGCATCGCCCATCCACACCAGTCCGTTGATGGGCAGCGGAGCCTGACCCCGGCTGAACGCATTGCCGTAGAGCTGGCGGCGGCCGCCGTTCTGCCAGTCGAGCACAGCGGTTTCGAGCGCAAAGCGCAGGGCCGGCCACTCCGGCCCAACCAGGCCAGGCACGTCGGCAAGTGCAAAACGCGCAAAGCCGGCCGCGTTGAACCGCGCGCACAGCGCGGCCACTGCGGCCGGAAAATTGGGTCCAAAATCGGGGCTGAGGCCCGCCAGGGGGGCTGCTTCGCCCAAGCCCACTACATCGGGAACTTCAGAAGAAGACAGGTGCAGGTACCAGGCTACGTGCTCGGCCAGCGCACCGCGCGAGGTGCGAGCCGGAAAATTGAAGCGCAGGGCACGCTGCGAAAAGCGGAGGCTAAGCATGGCGCAAAGATGCGCGGCTCCGGTCTTTTGCAGCGAGGGCGGCTACTTGGTAGCGGCTTTGCCACGCCGGCTTACCAGCCCCCCCTTGCGGCCCGCGTCGCGGGCTTCGTCGGTAGAGAAGCGGTGGCCCCGGCCGCTGGCGTGCGAGGCTTTGCCGCCCTGGCTGGCAATGCGGCGCTGCGTATCAGGCGTCATGGCCGCGAATCCGCGGCGGCTTTTTTCGCCCACGCGGTTGGCGGGGCGGGTGGTGGCTTTGGCGGGTGCAGCAACAAGCTCGCGGGCCGGGGTAGCGGAGAAAGGTGAAATTGCCATAATTGAAAAAAGTGAAAGGAATGGTGAAGCCCACTCAGGCAGTCGTTATGGGCAATTGTACCGGTGCAATCCAGATATAGTTGTGATTTTGCTATGTAATCAGGCATAAATACCGCTTAGTACGGATGAGCTTCTACGTATAAAGCCGAGCCCTCTGCGTGTTTACCTGAACTGTTGCATCGGCCCCTGGCCGACGCTGCTAAAACCTGAACGGCCTGCTGGGGGTATCTATTTCGGGCGTATGGTTTTCACGAAATACTGCATTGGCATGTTACCGACAACTCTATCTTTTCCAATTTCCCGGGCACCGGCGGCGGGGCTCAGCCGCTACCAGCTGGTGCGCGCGCAAAGCCAGGCCCTGTGTGCGCCGCTGCTGCCGGAGGATACCGTAGTGCAGCCCACGCTCGACGTGAGCCCGCCCAAGTGGCACCTGGCCCACACCACCTGGTTCTGGGAAACCTTTCTGCTACGCGAATACGTGCCGGGCTACCAGGTTTTTCACCCCGAGTATGCCTACCTGTTCAACTCGTACTACAATTCGCTGGGCTCGCGCGTGAACCGGGCCGACCGGGGCACGCTCTCGCGCCCGGCCCTGGCCGAGGTGCAGGCCTACCGCGCCCACGTTGATGCGGCGATGGCCGGGCTGCTGGCCAAGGGCAGCGACCTGCCCCCCGTGTTTTTCGAGCTGCTGGAGCTGGGCCTGCAACACGAACAGCAGCACCAGGAGCTGCTGGCTACCGACATCAAATATATTCTCAGCACCAGCCCGCTGGCCCCGGCCTATTTGCCGGAAGACCTGGCCACCCGGCGTGCGGAGTGGGCGGCCGGCAAGGAGCTGCCCGGCCCGGATGAGCCGGCACCGGCAGCCACCTGG
>JALYUI010000435.1 GCA_030853845.1 Bacteroidota bacterium
CTGGCCCCCGGCCTGTATGCCCTGCGCGCCACGGCCGGGGCCGCCACCGCTACCCAGCGCCTGGTGGTGGAGTAAAGTCCCTCCATTTGCCTGCTTATCTTTCGCCCGGCCTTCTACCTCCGGCAGGTCATTTCCTTCTTTCCGATGCAACACCTTTCCTCCCCGAAGCAAACCTGGCCGGCAGCCGGGCTGCTGCTCTTGCTGCTGTTGCTGGCGGGGCTGGGGGCGCGGGCGCAGGCCCCGGCCTGGCAGTCGGCGGTGGCCTTGGGAGGCAATGGTTCAGTTCAGCAGATGGCTGCGGGTATCGGGGGTGATATTTATCTTGTGGGTAGCTTCAATGGCACTGCTACATTAGGTAGCGTAGCACTGGTAAGTGCTGGTGGCCAAGACGGATTTGTAGCTAAATGGAGTCAGGTCGGCAACAGGATTGTATGGGCGCAGGCTATTGGTGGAACAAGCGACGACGAGGTTGATGGATTGGTAGTAAGTGGTAATAATCTTTATCTAATTGGCACGTTCAGCAGTAGCACCCTCGGCTTTGGCAATACCACTTTAACCAATACCGCACCGAACAGCAGCGACTCGTACATCGCCAAAATCGTCGATACTGGTACATCTGCTGGCTTTGTTTGGATTCAACAGGTGGGCGGCAATAGCGACGAAAACGGTAGGGCAGTGGCCATAAATGGCACCGCCGTATATATTGCCGGCTCTTATAGAAGCTCAGCCAGTAGCTTCGGCTCTATCACCTTAGCCAATACAGCGACAACGGGCAGCAGCGACGGATTTATTGCGAAGCTGATTGACGATGGCAACACTAGCCATTACGTTTGGACTCAGCACGTCGGCGGTGCTAACAGTGATTACGCTACGGCACTGGCCGTAAACGGCAATAGCGTGTACGTTGGGGGCGGGTTCTACAATACAGCCAGCTTTGGCTCAACCACGTTCACCAACCCGTCGAGTCCGAATAGTTTAAATGTATTTGTAGCCAAACTCACAGATTTAGGCAACACAAGCACGATTGATTGGGCCCAATATGTTAATAGTAGCGGAACGGTGGGGGATTATGTGCAGGCGTTAGCCGTAAGAGGTACCAGCGTGTACGTGGTAGGAGACTTCAACAGCCCTAGTGCTGTTTTCGGCAATTATTTGCTCTATAACCACGCCTTTTCATCTACCAGCGATGTTTTTGTTGCTAAGCTCATTGATGGAGGGAGCACAAGCAGTTTTGCATGGGTACAGCAGGCCGGAGGCACCGGTTCTGACCACGCACAAGGGGTTGTGGTGCAAGGGACAAGTATATGTGTAGCCGGATACTTCGCTAGCTCCTCTTGTGTCATTGGTAGCAACGTATTGCTTAATGCCGGACCGCAAAACACTGCGGATATATTGGTGCTAAAGCTTACAGATTTGGGAAATACCAGCACAGTTGCCTGGGCTCAAAGGGCGGGAGGAACTGGCGGCGATAGTGCAACCGGTATGGCCTTGCTTAGCACCGGTACACTTTACATAAGCGGGGGTTTTTCTGGTCCTTCAACCTTTGGTAACGTCACGTTAACCCCTTTGGGCGGTATTTTCCTCGCCTCCCTCACCGACCCCACCCTCACGGCCACCACGGCCGCCCGCGACGCCTTCGCCTTCGCCCTGGCCCCCAACCCGGCTCACGCTTTAGCCAGCGTGCAGCTGCCCCCCGTGTCGGGCGCCACCACGGCCACCCTCACCCTGCTCGATGCCCTGGGCCGGACCGTGCACACCCGCCCGGCCACGCCCGGCACCCGCACCGACTTCGACCTGAGCGGCCTGGCCCCCGGCCTGTATGCCCTGCGCGCCACGGCCGGGGCCGCCACCGCTACCCAGCGTCTGGTGGTAGAGTAGGGCGCGGGCCGGCTTATCTTCACCCCGGCCTTCTACCTCCGGCAGGTCATTTCCTTCTTTTCCGATGCAACGCCTTTCCTCCCCAAAGCAAACCTGGCCGGCGGCCGGGCTGCTGCTCTTGCTGCTGCTGTTGCTGGCGGGGCCGGGGGCGCGGGCGCAGACCCCGGCCTGGCAGTCGGCGATGGCTTTAAGCCAAACCAGCGGCAGCACTTCTCTGGTGAGAGCCCTGACCTCCGATGCCGGCGGCAGCATCTACCTGACTGGCGCTTTCACCGGCACTGTTACGTTTGGCTCCGCCACCCTGACAAGTGCTGGGGGGAAGGACGTTTTTATCGCGAAATGGGACCTCGCCAATACCCGGTTTGTTTGGGCCCAGCGGGCTGGCGGCACCAGCGACGACGAGGCTTTCGCCGTGGCCGTAGCGGGAGGCAATATCTACCTAACGGGCGCTTTCAATAGCGACACGGCCCTATTTGGCACTACTACGCTCACCAATAACTCGCCGGGGGCTAACCAGGCAGATGTGTTCGTGGCCAAGCTGACGGATGTGGGTTCGACCGCCGGCTTCGTGTGGGGCCAGCGGGCGGGCGGCACGGGCAGCGAGCTGGCGCTTTCGATGGCTGTGCGGGGGGCGAATGTGTACATCGCCGGCCAGTTCAATAGTATTGCCGCGACCTTTGGTGCCCAGGTGCTGCCTAATGCCGGCAACAGCCTTTCCACCGATGCCTTTGTGGCCAAGCTCATCGACGCGGGCACCACGGCCAGCTTTGCCTGGACCCAGCGGGCCGGCGGCGCCGACAACGACCGGGGGCAATTTCTGGATGTGGCGGGCACCAGCGTGTACGTGGGCGGCTACTTCAATGGGACGGCCGCCGACTTTGGCAGCACTTTGTTGAGCAGTGCCGGCCAGACCGATGCGTTCGTGAGCAAGCTCACCGATGCCGGCACTACCAGCAGCTTCGTGTGGACCCAACAGCTGGGAAGCACAGGGTTCGACGCGGTGAGTTCGCTGCTGGTGAATGGCAATACGCTTTATGTCGGCGGCACTTTCAGTAATACCGTCCGTTTTGGCGGCACCACGCTCAACGCGGTGGGGGCTACCGATGCGTTCGTGACGAAGCTGATTGATGCGGGGGCCACCAGCGCCTTCGTGTGGGCCGCGTCGGCCGGGGGCACTGGCACGGAAGGGGTTTCCGCGTTGGCCCTACAAGGCTCCAGCTTGTTGGTGGCCGGCCTTTTTAGTAGTCCTTCCCTACCCTTTGGGGGCACGACACTGCTTAACAATAGTGCTGGCAGCACGAATGATATATTCATCGCCAAGCTGGCTGATGCCGGCAGTACCAGCCATTTCGAATGGGCCGCTCAGCACGCCAGCACGCAGAATTATGACTATGCCACAAGTCTCGTTGTGCGTGGTACTACTGTTTATGCCGCTGGCTACGTCAATCCCCCCGCTGCTTTTGGGAGCTTCACTATCAGCAGTCCGGCTAATAATCTGGTCGGCTTCCTCGCCTCCCTCACCGACCCCACCCTCACCGCCACCACGGCCGCCCGCGACTCCTTCGCCTTTGCCCTAGCTCCCAACCCGGCGCACGCCTCGGCCAGCCTCACGCTGCCGGCCGTGCCCGGTGCCACTACGGCCACCCTCACCCTGCTCGATGCCCTGGGCCGGGCCGTGCGCACCCGCCCGGCCACGCCCGGCACCCGCACCGACTTCGACTTGAGCGGGCTGGCCCCCGGCTTGTACGCCCTGCGCGCCACGGCCGGGGCCGCCACGGCTACCCAGCGCTTGGTAGTGGAGTAGCACTTACCCCTCCATCACCTTGTTCTGCCGGCTGATAGATTCCAGGTGCACGGCGGCCAGGTACTGCTCCACGAACTCGGGGGTGAGACCCACGGAGGAGCCCTGGCGCTGGGCGCGCTCCAGCACCTCGTTCCAGCGGTTGGTTTGGAGGATGGTGATGTCGTTTTCCTTCTTGTAGCGGCCGATTTTTTCGGCCACGCCCATGCGGCGGCCCAGCAGCTGCATCAGCTCGGCATCGAGCTGGTTGATTTGCTCGCGCAGGCCGGTGAGGGCCGACAGGAACTCCTGCTCGTTGGTGGTTTCGTGGCGCCACACCAGGTTTTCGATGAGGTCGCGCAGTACCTCGGGCGTGATTTGCTGCTTGGCGTCGCTCCAGGCGTTGTCGGGGTCGATGTGGCTTTCAATCATGTTGCCGTCGAAGCCCAGGTTGAGGGCCTGCTGGGCCACGGCGGCCAGCGTGTCGCGCCGCCCGCAGATGTGGCTGGGGTCGCAGAGCAGCGGCAGCCCGGGCATCCGGCGCTTCATCTCGATGGGCAGGTGCCACATCGGCGCGTTGCGGAAATCGGTGTTGCCATAGCTCGAAAAGCCCCGGTGAATGAGGCCCACGTGCTGTAGGCCGGCCTTTTGTAGGCGCTCTACCGCGCCCACCCATAGCTCCAGCTCGGGGTGAATGGGGTTTTTGACGAGCACCGGCACATCCACCCCGCGCAGTACGTTGGCAATTTCCTGCACCGAAAACGGGTTGCCGGTAGTGCGCGCGCCCACCCACAAAATATCAATCCCAAAGGCCAGGCAGTCCTCCACGTGCTTGGCGGTGGCCACTTCCACGGCCACGGGCAGGCCGGTGAGCTCGCTGGCTTTCTTGAGCCAGGGGAGGCCCTTGGTGCCGATGCCCTCGAAGCCGCCGGGTTTGGTGCGGGGTTTCCAGATGCCGGCGCGCAGGGCCTGCACCTTGCCGGTAGCAGCCAGGCGCTGGCAGGTTTCGAGCACCTGCTCCTCGGTTTCGGCCGAGCACGGCCCCGAAATGAGGTAAGGCTTGTCGTCGGGCTGGCGGTTGAATAAAGCGGATTTCATGGTTGGTTGGGGGTGGTGTTGTTAGTTAGAATTTAGTAGAACGTCATGCTGAGCGGAGCGCAGCGCAGCCGAAGCATCTCGCGTGTGGTAGTAAATCAATCGTGCAAACGTCATTAATTAGTGAAAGCACGCGAGATGCTCCGACTCCGGCTGCGCCTCCGCTCAGCATGACGTTCTTTTTTATTGTTCTCTTTTCGTTCATTCTCCTAGCCTTCACGGCAAAATCTTCCGGATGTGGTTGGCCTGCCGAATCTGCTCCGTCAGCCCCTCGTAGTCCTCGCTGGCCAGCAGCCCGCGCAGCACCTGCAGCTGGTGCAGGTGCTCGTCGAGCACGTCGAGCACATTCAGCCGGTTCTGCCTGAAAATGGGCACCCACGTCGCCGGCGCGCTCTTGGCCAGCCGCACCGTCGACTCAAATCCGCCGCTGGCCAGGTCGAAAATGCGCTGCTCCTCCTTCTCCTTTTCGAGCACCGTGAGGGCCAGGGCAAACGAGGTGATGTGCGAGATGTGCGACACGTAAGCCGTGTGCACGTCGTGGTCGGCCCCGCCTAGGTAGAGCAGCCGCATGGGCAGCGCCCGAAACAGGGTTTCCACGGTCTGCACCGCGTCGGGGTCGCTGGCCGCCACGTCGCAGAGCACGACGGTCTTGCCCTCGAACAGGCCCGACACGGCCGCCTCCGGCCCCGAATGCTCGGTGCCCGCCATCGGGTGCGCCGCCACGAACCGGCCCCGGTGCGGGTGCCCCGCCACGGCCGCCAGCAGCGCCTGCTTGGTCGAGCCCACGTCCATCACCACCTGCTTTTCGGTGATGAGGTCGAGCACCGGCGGCAGCACGGCCACCATCGCATCCACGGGCACGGCCACCACGATGAGGTCGGCCCGCCGCACGGCCGCCGCCAGGTCGGTTTCAATTTCATCGACCAGGCCCAATTCCAGCGCCCGGCGGACGTGGGCTGCGCTGTTCTCTACCCCAATGAGGTGCTGCGCCAGGCCGTGCTGCCGCAGGCTCAGCGCGAGCGAGCCGCCGATGAGGCCCAGGCCGATGATGGTGGTGGTCATATTCGTTGGTGGTTGTCTGTGTAATCAGCAGGTCATGCAGAGCGCAGCGAAGCATCTCG
>JALYUI010000454.1 GCA_030853845.1 Bacteroidota bacterium
GGTAGAGATGCTTCGACAAGCTCAGCATGACGTTCTTTTTCATTCCAAATTACCCCAACCAATGCGCAACGCCACTGCCGCCCCGCCCGCCGTGCTGCTCAAAAACGTGGAGCGGGCGGCGCGCAACCTAAAGCACGTCATCTACAAAACGCCGCTGCTACAGAACTATGGCCTCTCGCGGGCCTACGGGGCTACCGTGCTGCTGAAGCGGGAGGATTTGCAGGTGGTGCGCTCCTATAAAATTCGCGGGGCCTACCACAAGATGAGCACGCTGCCGCCCGTGGCCGGCAGGCGCGAAATCGTGTGCGCCAGCGCCGGCAACCACGCTCAGGGTGTGGCCTACGCCTGCCAGCTGCTGGGCCTGCAAGGCTGCATCTTCATGCCCGCCCAGACGCCGGCCCAGAAGGTGGACAAAGTGCGCCTTTTCGGCAAGGAGTTCGTGGAAGTGGTGATGACCGGGGCCAGCTTTGACGACTCGTTTTGCGCGGCCAAGCACTACAGTGACGCGCGCGGCAGCACCTTCATCCATCCCTTCGACGACCTGGCCATTGTGGAAGGGCAAGCCACCGTGGGGCTGGAGATTCTGAAAGCTTCGCCTACGGCCATCGACTACTGCTTCCTGCCCATTGGCGGGGGTGGGCTGGCGGCGGGTGTGGGCAGCGTGTTCCGGCTGCTGAGCCCAGGTACCAAGCTCATCGGGGTGCAGCCGCTGGGCGCGCCTTCGATGCACGACGCCATTCGCAACAACCGGCACGCCGCGCTGGCCAGCATCGACAGCTTCGTGGACGGCGCGGCCGTGAAGTGCCCTGGCAAGCTCACCTATGCCCTGTGCCGCGAGCTGCTCGACGAAGTGGTGCTGGTGCCCGAAGGCCAGGTTTGCCTCGACCTGCTGAAGATGTACAACGAGGAGGGCATGGTGCTGGAGCCGGCCGGCACGCTCGCCATCGCGGCCCTGCACCAGTTTGCCGACCGCATCGCGGGCAAAACCGTGGTGTGCGTGGTGAGCGGCTCCAACAACGACATCACCCGCATGGAGGACATCAAGGAGCGAGCCGCCCGCTACCAGAACCTCAAGCATTATTTCATGGTGACGTTCAACCAGGCCCCCGGGGCGTTGCGCCGCTTCGTGAACAACGTGCTGGGCGAGGACGACGACATCATCCACTTCCAGTACATCAAGAAAAACAACAAGGAAAAAGGCCCCGTTTTCGTCGGCATCGAGGTGCGGCAGCCGCAGGATGTGGAAGGCATCAAAACCCGCATGGGCGAGGAAGGCTTCGCCTTCGAGTACCTCAATGGCCAGCCCGATTTCCTGGCGCTGCTGGTGTAGCGGAGCTGTTATTCGCTAAAAAGAACGTCATGCAGAACGCAGCGAAGCATCTCGCGTGGGGTAGTAATCAAAACCGCAGAACCGAAGGTCAGCGTAGCCAACGATTGGATTAGTGATGGCACGCGAGATGCTTCGCTACGCTCTGCATGACCGTCCTGCCAAACGAACACATTCTCACTCCACCGCGTGCAGAATCACGTACAGCGACACACTCGAAATCACGGCCCACAGCAGCACACCCAGCATATATGGTTTGGCCCCCACCGAGCGCACGATTTTGGCCGATAGCCCGGCCCCGATGAAAAACAGCGTCACCGTGAGGCCAATTTTGGCCAGATTCACCAGCACCGGGCCCAGCGGGTGCAACGCGGGCACGTAGGTGTTCAGCAGCATGGCCGCGATGAAGCCGAAGATGAAATAGGGAATGGTGATTTTGACGCCCTTCTGCTTGAAAAGCATGGCCGTGGCAATGCTAACCGGAATAATCCAGAGGGCGCGGGCCAGCTTCACGGTGGTGGCTACCTGCAGCGCCTGGTCGCCGTAGACCTTGGCCGCGCCGACAACTGACGAAGTATCGTGAATGGCAATGGCGCACCAGAGGCCAAACTGCTGCTGCGTCATGGCCAGGGCATGGCCGATGGGCGGGAAGGCGAACAGCGCTACGGCATTGAGCACGAACACCGTGCCCAGCGCCACCGACATTTCCTCGTCCTTCGCGCCCAGCACCGGCCCCACGGCCGCAATGGCGCTGCCCCCGCAAATGGCAGTGCCGCACGAGATAAGGTGCGTCACGCGCCGGCTCAAACCCAGCCAACGGCCGGCCAGATAGCCCAGCCCCAGCGTGCCGAAAATTGAAACCACCGTGAACATAAAGCCCGTTTTGCCCGCCTGCAAAGCCGCGTGGGCATTCATGCCGAAGCCCAGGCCCACCACCGAGAATTGCAGCAGCCGGGCGGTGGCTTTTTTGGTTTGCGCGGCAAAGGGGTTGCCCAGCGTTTGGGCCAGTAGCAGGCCCAGGCCCAACGCCACCGGCGGCGAGGCCCAGGGCGTGAGGCAAAACACCAGCAGCAGCCCAAACACCACTTGCCGCCCCGTAACGGCGTGGCCGAATACCAGATGCGGGGTATGAAAAGCACCGAAGAAGCCAGGAGCTGCGGCCCGCGCGGTGCCGGGGCGGGGTAGGGTGGGAAGTGCCATGAGAGAGCGGGAATTGCTACCCCAAATTTACGGCGCTCACCACTCGATGGGTAATCGAAAATAGTTATCCGAAATAACCAAAAGTTATGTGAGGCTGCGGCACTGCGCCTGGGCAAAGCTCAGAAACCGTTGCGCGGCCCGGGCCAGCGGCTGCCCCTGCACCCACACCGCCTCGAAGTTTCGCGGCAGGTGCAGGCCTTCAATGGCGATGATTTCGAGCAGGCCGGCGGCCAGCTCGCGGGTTAAGGCCCGCCGCGAAACGAAGCCCAGGGCGGCCGGCGCGGCTTCGAGGTAGCCCTTAATGGCTTCGGTATTGTCGAAATAAAAAGCCACTGGCAGGGTGCTGAGCTTGATTTTGAGCGCCCGCAGGGCAAACTCCAACACTTCGAGCGTGCCCGAGCCGCGCTCGCGCAGCACCAGGGGGCTGGCCAGGGCCTCGGCCAGCGGCAGGGGGGTAGGGGGCGGGCCGCCGGGGGTGGCGCGGCGCACGGCCACCAGCTCGTCGGGCAAGAGTAATTCGTAGTGCAAATCCCGGTTTTTGGTGCGGCCTTCCACGAAGCCCAAATCCAGCTCGCCGCGCA
>JALYUI010000481.1 GCA_030853845.1 Bacteroidota bacterium
TGACTTAACCCAAACCCGGGCGAATGGGTTTCGCGGAAAGTGGAAAAGGTCGTTAGAAACATAGAATAACGAACGTCATGCTGAGCTTGTCGAAGCATCTCTACCGCGAAGAGTAATTATTTACTTCTGTGGTAGAGATGCTTCGGCAAGCTCAGCATGACGTTCGTTATTCTATGTTTCTAACGACCTTTTCCACTTTCCGCGAAACCCATTCGCCCGGGTTTGGGTTAAGTCAGGCTGACCAATTAGGCCTACCTTTCGTGTTGCATGGAGTACCAACTGACCTCTGAATTCAAGCCCACGGGCGACCAGCCCACTGCCATTGCCAAGCTCGTGGAGGGCGTGAACAACGGCGAGCACGCCCAGGTGCTGCTGGGGGCCACCGGCACCGGCAAAACCTTCACGATGGCGAACGTGATTGCCGAAACCGGCAAGCCGGCGCTCGTGCTGTGCCATAACAAAACGCTGGCTGCCCAGCTCTACGGCGAGTTCAAGGCGTTTTTTCCGAATAATGCGGTCGAGTACTACATCAGCTACTACGACTACTACCAGCCGGAAGCCTACATCGCCAGCACCGACGTGTTTATCGAGAAGGACCTGGCCATCAACCAGGAAATTGAGAAGCTGCGGCTGCACACCACCTCCACGCTGCTGAGCGGGCGGCGCGACGTGATTGTGATTGCCTCGGTGTCGTGCATCTACGGCATCGGCAACCCCGAGGAATTCGCCAAAAACGTCATTTTCCTGAAGCCGGGCATGCGCTACACCCGCAATGCGCTGCTATATCAGTTCGTGCAGATTCTGTACTCGCGCACCGAGGTGGAGTTCACGCGCGGCTCGTTTCGGGTGAAGGGCGACACGGTGGACGTGTTTCCGGCCTACGCCGACTACGCCATCCGGCTGTATTTTTTCGGCGACGAGATTGAGTCGGTGCACAAGATTGACCCGGTGAGCGGCAAGAAGCTCAGCGATGAGCCCAACGGCCTGGCCCTGTACCCGGCCAACCTGTTCGTGACCGGCAAGGAAACCCTAAACTCGGCCATCAAGCAGATTCAGGACGACATGGTGGCCCAGCACGCCTACTTCGAGCGGGAAGGCCGCGACTCGGAGGCCAAGCGCATCATGGAGCGCACGGAGTTCGACCTGGAAATGATTCGGGAGCTGGGCTACTGCTCGGGCATTGAGAACTACTCGCGCTACTTCGACGGCCGCTCACCCGGCTCGCGGCCCTTCTGCCTGCTCGACTACTTCCCCGACGACTACCTGCTGGTAGTGGACGAGAGCCACGCCACCATGCCTCAGATTCGGGCCATGTGGGGCGGCGACCGCAGCCGCAAGACGGCCCTCATCGAATACGGCTTTCGGCTGCCCTCGGCCCTCGATAACCGGCCGCTGACTTTCAACGAATTCGAAAGCATGTACCGGCAGGCGGTGTACGTTTCGGCCACCCCTTCGGACTACGAGCTGGCCCAGGCCGACGGCGTGGTGGTGGAGCAGATTATCCGCCCCACCGGCCTGCTCGACCCAGAAATCGACATTCGCCCCAGCGTGAACCAGATTGACGACCTGCTCGATGAGGTGGATAACCGCGTGAAGATGGGCGACCGGGTGCTGGTGACCACCCTCACTAAGCGCATGGCCGAGGAGCTGAGCAAGTACATGGACCGCCTGGGCATTAAGGTGGAATACGTGCACTCCGACGTGAAAACCCTCGACCGGGTGGAGATACTGCGCAAGCTGCGCCTGGGCGAAATCGATGTGCTAATTGGGGTGAACCTGCTGCGCGAAGGCCTCGACCTGCCCGAGGTGAGCCTGGTGGCCATTCTGGATGCCGACAAGGAAGGCTTCCTGCGCGACCAGCGCAGCCTGATTCAGACCATGGGCCGGGCCGCCCGAAACGACCGGGGCAAGGTGATAATGTACGCCGACCGCATGACCGGCTCGATGCAGCGCGCCATCGATGAAACCAACCGCCGCCGGGCCACCCAGGCCGCCTACAACGAAGCGCACGGCATCACACCGCGCACCGTGCGCAAGAGCCACGCCGAAATCATGGGCCAGACCGACCTGGCCGACTACCGTACCATTGAAGCCGCCGGCTACGGCAACCCCGAAGCCGACGGCGTGGCCCTGGCCCTGGCCGCCGAGCCCGTGGTAGCCATGATGAACCGGACCGAGCTGGAAAAGCTCATCAAAACTACCGAAAAGCAAATGGAAGCCGCCGCCAAGGACCTCGACTTCCTGACCGCCGCCCGCCTGCGCGACGAGCTGGCCGCGCTCAAGGGGATGCTGAAGAACAAGCGGGAGTAGGCCCTATTTACCGTAGGGGCTACTGATAGTCGCCGTTGCGCAGGCGAGAAGCCACGTAGCCCGGGAAGGTGCCGGTTTTATCGTAATCCAGAAAAGCAGTATAGAGCGCTTGGTTGCCAAAGCGCGAAAGCTTGCTGATACCCAACACGGCGGGCAAACCGACAAAAATGACATAGCCCAGCGGCGATACCGTGACCGTGTAAGTGCCGCCTGAACCGGTGTCGTGGGTGCCCGCCTGCGAGGCAAACAGCGTCAGAAATCCGGCACCGGCCCCGAGCCAGATGAAGCCTCCGGTGTGGTGTTTGGCAAACATATGAATGACAGCGCGGCCTTCCCGGTCGTTGGCATAGCGTTTCGCTAAATACTCCTGGTAGCTGCCTGGCACCAGTTGGGGGGTAAGCAGTGCCTCTTTAGTTGGCGCAGCTGTAGCTACAGTTGTAGCGGTAGCTGCCGGAGCGGCAGGCGCCGTCGGGGCTGGAGAAGCAGCGGGGACAGGGGCCGTTTGGGCGCGGGCAGTAAAGGACAGGACGAAAAGGGCTGCCATCGGAAGGATGGTGCGAGGGTAAAAACCAGTCATGAAAAAGAAAAATGGATGAATGTATCCCTTTCGGGCAGTGAAAAAGGACACAAAGTTAAGTGCCTGTCCCCACACCGGGAAATTGATTTTCAACGGGTTCAGAATATTTTCTTAGCCCGTAAAATCGGCCGGCTCTGGGCGGCAACACCCTACGGCTGCCGGTACAGCACCCCGCCCTTCATCACCAGCCGGACCTGGCGCACTGCGGATACGTCCTGGGTGGGGTCGCCGGCCACGGCTACGAGGTCGGCCAGCAGGCCGGGGGCGAGGCGGCCGCGGTCGGCGAGGTGGAAAACCTGGGCGTTGCCGCTGGTGGCCTGGCGCAGCACCAGCAGCGGGCTGAGGCCGTAGTCGCGCACGAGCTGCTCCATTTCGCGGGCGTTGTCGCCGTGGGGGAACACGCCCACGTCGCCGCCCATTACCAGCGTCACGCCAGCTTTCAGGGCCAGGGCCATGCTGGCGTGCTTTTGCTGAATGCGGGCCGGCGCGGGGTCGGTACCCTTGCGCCAGCCGCGGTACTGGGCGGTGGCATCGCCGGCGGCCACGGTGGGGCACAGGGCCACGCCGCGCTTGCGCATCAGCCCGAAGATTTCGGCTGTGCCGCCGTCGCCGTGCTCGATGGTTTCGACCCCGGCCAGGATGGCGCGGCGCATGCCCTCGGGCGTGGCGGCGTGGGCTACCACCCCGCGCCCGGCGGCGCGAGCGGTCTGCACAATCAGGTTCAATTCCTCCTGCGAAAACGTGGGCTGGGCCGCGCCGTTGATGCCCCAGCGGTAGTCGGCGTACACTTTGATGAGGTCGGCACCCTTGCCCAGCTGCTCACGCACGGCCCGAATGAGGCCGTCGACGCCGTCGGCTTCCTGCGCACCCTGGGGCACGTCCTCATCAACCGAGAGCTTGGGGCCGTAGCTGCCGGTGGCCACCAGCGCGCGGGTGGCTACCAGCAGGCGCGGCCCGGGAATAATGCCCTGGTCGATGGCCTGCTTCAGGCCCACGTCGGCGTAGCCCGCGCCTTCGGAGCCGAGGTCGCGGGCGGTGGTGAAGCCGGCCAGCAGCGTGCGCTGGGCGTGTACCGTGGCGCGGGCCACCCGCAGCGCCTGGCTTTCGAACAGCACCTGGTCGTTCCAGCTGGTTTCGTTGTAGGGGTGCAGCAGCAGGTGCGAGTGCCCCTCGATGAGCCCGGGCAGCAGCGTGAGGCCGGGCAGGTCGAGGGTGCGCGCGCCGGCGGGCGCGGCTACCTGCCCCACCGGGCCGACCGCCGCGATTTTATTGCCTTCCACCAGCACTACCCAGCCGGGATGCCGCTCCTGGCCGTCGAACACAGCCTCGGGCCGGAGCAGCCATGAGGCGGGCGCGGCAGTGGCGGCAGCAGCGGCCGGAACAGTTGCCTGCGCCAGCGCCTGATGGACCAGACCGGGCAAGGCCAGTGCCAGCACCAGGCTCAGCCACCTGCCCCAATGCCACCCCCCGCTCGTGGGGGCAGGGTGAGGTCGTGAAATCTGGATTTCCAGGGCAAGGGAAAGGGAATGAAGCATCATGAGACGTGGCGGGCAGTTGTGCCGCCGAAGTTAGCCGGCCGGCTGCGAAGCCCTGGCTGCTAGCGGCGCGGCCACGCCCAGGGCGGCCCGCACGGCCGGCGCTACCTCGGTGCCAAACAGCTCCACCGAGCGCAGCACGCTGGCCGGCGCAACGCCCTCCAGCACCAGCTGGCCGAGGAAGCGCGTGTTGCCAAACATCCCGTGCAGGCGCAGCAGCTTGGCGGTGATGTCGGCTGGGCTGCCCACGAACAGCGGGCCGTCGGGGCCGCAAAGGAAATCGAAGTGGCGGCGGTCCATCGGCGACCAGCCGCGCTCGCGGCCAATGCGGTTCATGAGGGTGGCGTAGGGCGGGAAAAACTCGTCGGCGGCCTGCTGACTGGTTGCGGCTAGGTGGAAGTGGCAGTTGAGGGCCAGCGGCAGGCGGGCCGCGTCGTGGCCGGCCTTGTGGGCCGATTCGCGGTAGAGCTCGGCGAAGGGCAGGTAGCGGTCGGGTGCGCCGCCCAGAATGGCAATGGTGAGCGGCAGGCCCAGCTGCCCGGCCCGCACTACTGAGGCCGGCGTGCCGCCCACCCCAATCCAGATGGGCAGCTTGCCCTGCTCCGGGCGCGGGTAGATGCCGGTTTTGGTGATGGCCGCGCGGTGCTTGCCGTGCCACGACACCACTTCATTCTCATTGATTTTCAGCAGCAGCTCCAGCTTCTCCACGAACAGCGCGTCGTAGTCCTGCAGGTCGTAGCCGAACAGCGGGAACGACTCGATGAAGGAGCCGCGCCCGGCAATAATCTCGGCCCGGCCGCCGGAAATCAAATCCACCGTGGCAAAGTTTTGGAAGGTGCGCACCGGGTCGGCCGAGCTGAGGACCGTGACGGCGCTGCACAGGCGCAGGCGCGTGGTTTGGGCCGCCACGGCCGCCAGCAGCACTTCGGGCGAGGAGATGATGAAGTCGGGGCGGTGGTGCTCGCCGAGGGCCAGCACGTCGAGGCCGACTTCGTCGGCCCGCCGGCCCAGGGCCAGCAGCTCCTGCGTGCGTTGGGCGGCGGCGTGGTCGTGGCCGGCTACGTGGGCCGGGGTCACCTCGCCGAATGAGCTGATACCTAATTCCATGAGGAGGAGAATAATTGTTGAGGGAGGCAACTGCGGCGAAGCTGCCGGCAGAAGCGTTACGGATGGCAAGCATGCAACCGCCAGCCCTGCCGCATGTTGGCGGCACCGGCGGCCCAGGGTTGCAACGGCAGGCCCTGCCGAGGCTATGGGCCAGGCCGCAACTGCCCGGTTAACTGCCGCCGACATGCGGAAAAATGCACCTGCCCGCAGTACATTGCGCCGGTCTGCCCGGGCACGGTGGCGGCTGGGTGGCGGCAGCAAAACAACTGTTTTCATTCAGCAGCGATGCACTCAGCCCGCTGTGCGGCGCTGGCAGACGGCTATTCTGCGCTCTCCTACATTCTGGTTTCGCAATTCCCACCCAGGCGGCACCCTCCCTCATCAACCAGAGCATCCGATGCAAGTATTGAAGTTTGGCGGCACCTCGGTGGCCTCCGCCGAGAACATCCGCAAGTCGCTGGCCATTGTGGCGACGGCCGCCAAGGACGGCCCCGTGGTGATGGTGGTATCGGCCCTGGGCGGCACCACCGATTTGCTGATTGGGGCCGGCCGTGCCGCCGCCGCCGGCAACCCCGCCTACCGCGACACCCTGGCCCAGCTGGAGCTACGCCACGCCACGGCCGCCCGCGAGCTG
This sequence comes from Bacteroidota bacterium, assembly GCA_030853845.1. GTDB lineage: Bacteria > Bacteroidota > Bacteroidia > Cytophagales > Hymenobacteraceae > Hymenobacter. The sequence goes on from JALYUI010000481.1 coordinate 6,164, forward strand.
CTGGCCGAGGCCGCCCAGCACGAGAAGCTGGCCGCCATCGGCAGTCAGTTCGAAGAGGTGCAGCGGCTGTGCGACGGCATTTTTGCCCTGGGCGAATTATCAAACCGCACCCTCGACCGGCTGATGAGCTACGGCGAGCTGCTGTCGTCGCGCCTGATTGCGGCCGCCGCCAAAGCGCAGGGCCTGGCCGCCGGCTGGGCCGATGCCCGCCAGATTATCCGCACCAACTCCCGCTTCGGCATGGCCGAAGTCGACATAGCCATCACCACCCGGCAGGTGGCCGAGCTGCGCGACAGCGCCAACCACCACGTGTGGGTGGTGCCGGGCTTCATCGGGGCCGACGCGCACGGCGTGACGACCACCCTGGGCCGGGGCGGCTCCGACTACACGGCCGCCCTGCTGGCCGCCGCGCTGGGGGCCGAAGTGCTCGAAATCTGGACCGATGTGAGCGGCATGATGACCGCCGACCCGCGCCTGGTGCGCAGCGCCCGCCCCATTGCCCGCATCAGCTACCAGGAGGCGATGGAGCTGTCGCACTTCGGGGCCAAAGTGCTGTATCCGCCCACCATTCAGCCGGTGATGCAACGCGGCATTCCACTCTGGATTAAAAACACCTTCGCCCCGGCCGACTACGGCACGCTGGTCGAAGTGGAGCCGCCGCGCACCTTGGCCGTGGTGCAGGGCATCTCCAGCATCGGCAACCTGGCCCTGCTCAATTTGGAGGGCAGCGGGATGGTGGGCGTGCCGGGCTTCTCGCAGCGGCTGTTCGCGGCGCTGGCCCGCGAGCGCATCAACGTGGTGCTCATCACCCAAAGCTCGTCGGAGCATTCCATCTGCGTGGGCGTGAACGAGCAGGACACTACGCCGGCCCAGGCGGCGGTCGACGAGGAGTTCGCCGGCGAAATCGCGGCCGGGCGTATCGAGCCGCTGCGGCCCGAGCGCGGGCTGGCCATTGTGGCGCTGGTGGGCGAAAACATGAAGGACCACCCCGGCATCAGCGGCAAGCTGTTTGGGGCGCTGGGGCAGAACGGGATAAACATCCGGGCCATCGCGCAGGGCTCGTCGGAAAAGAACATCTCGACCGTAATTCGGGCTTCGGATGTTAAAAAGGCCATCAACGTGCTGCACGAAGCCTTTTTTGAGGCCACCAAGAAGCAGGTGAATCTGTTTATTCTGGGGCCGGGCAACGTGGGCAGCAAGCTGCTCGAACAGCTGGCCCGGCAGCAGGCGCACCTGCTAGAAAAGCTGGGTTTGCAGGTGCGCGTGGTGGCCATTGCCAACAGCCGCCACTGCCTGGTGAATGAAAACGGCCTCGACCTCACCGCCTGGCCGGATGAGCTGGCCGCCGCGCCCGCCCAAACCCTGGCCGAATTCACGCAGCTCATCATCGACCGAAACC
>JALYUI010000523.1 GCA_030853845.1 Bacteroidota bacterium
TGGATGGCCTGTGGGAAACCTCGCTGGTCGGCACTGTATTCTATCGGTATATCAAGGCGATAGATAAAAAGGCAAATACCCTGCAGATTGATGCGCCCACCCGGTATTTTCTTAAAAAGAGGGACAATGCCCGGGTTTACAAAGTGCAGCCGGCCTTAAGTGAAGTTGGAATTGAGCACCTTTCACTGGCAAACCGGCAATCAATATTGCCCGGTTTAGGTGGTTTGGATTTCAATGTTAAGGGCACGGCTGCTTACGAAGTACACAGCGCTAATTTAATCATGATAAACAGCGCCATCAATTGCTGGATTAAAGACGTAAGCACCTACAAGCCAGAAGAGAATAAGGACGATATTCATCTGGTTTCCAGTGGGATTTTATTGCAGAATTCCCGATTCGTGACGGTTGAGGCTTGCTCTTTTCAGAGAACCCAATACTTTGGGGAAGGCGGCAATGGGTATATGTACATTTTGGCCTCGAATGACTGTCTTATCAAAGACTCCTTTGCAGCTCATGCCCGCCACAATTACGATTTTAAAACGATGCGCAGTAATGGCAATGTCATTTTGCGCTGCCGGGGCGAAAACTCGACGCTGGCCAGTGATTTTCACATGCACCTGAGCATGGCTAATCTATTCGATAACACGACGCTGAACAAGGACTTTTTAGAGGCCAAATTCAGGCCCTGGGGCACTTTGCCGGAGATGCATGGCTACCCAACCACGCAGAGTGTTTATTGGAATACGGTCGGTGAGGCTTACCCGGCCAAATCTCTCTATATCATCGATTCGGAGCAATTCGGCTGGGGATATATTATTGGCACCAGCGGCCCGGCCAGTGATGTTAAAACTTCGCCAACTGCCGGCAAGATAAAGGAATACAACTACGACTCGGCTCCCGAGGACTTCAAGGAAGGCATCGGGAAGGGAGAATATTTGCTGCCAAAATCCCTTTACCTGGACCAATTGGCAAGACGGCTCAAGGCGCTTAAATGAAGCCTTGGTCTGGATAAAGCATCGACAGCATCGGTAGTGATTCTTGCCCCTCATCGGCTTGCCAGCACTGGTAGCATCCGGATAACCTCGCCTTCCCATTTCGGTGCGACGCCACGAGCAACCCTGACCGGCCCTCACCGGCTAGCTCTGCTCGGCGGTACTGGCCAACTAAATCGGCAAGGACTAAAAAGGCCTCTCAACTGCGCCCGCCGGGCGGGTCGGCCAGCAGGTTGTGAAAGAGTAAACCAACGCTATTTTGAATACCAAAAAGGCCCCGAAGCAGCGTTGCTTCGGGGCCTTTTTGCGTGGTGCGTTTCTGCCGGTTTCGGCGCCACCTGTTTCAGCATCGTGCGGCTTTCTGCTTACTCCACCTTGCTCTGGGAGGAGGAAAAAACGATACCACGCACAGGTAGGCTCACTAAAAGGATTGTAACAGACACGTTCTAAAAATGAAAACCAGCCTCTCATGACCCCAAAATCCTATTGCTTAAATTATTGATTAACATAGCGTTTATAAATATTTTTCACATGAACAACATCTGTTAAAAATGAGAAAGGGAATGAGGATTTCGACCTAGACCTTTGATACGCTGACGCTCCATAAAACTCACTTTAGGCAACGAAAAGGCCAGCTTCTGCAAGAGCAGCTTTTACGGTTTAAAGCAGGCCTGGAAGCTTTGGTTTTCGCGGTCGAGTTAGCACTGCTTGCTGTCTTCTTTTTTTTGCAATCCCACCCATTTTCATTTCATTATGATTCATTTTTTACCGACTGCTCGCTTGCGCGGGGCGGCTGCTTCGCTGATGCTGGTGCCCGTGGCGGGCGTGGCGCTGGCAGCTGGTCCGGCCTGGGCCGCCAGCCCCATCTCGGCCACCGTGAGGGCCGACATCACCGTGAAAGGCCGCGTGGTGGATGACAAAGGCAGCGCCCTGCCCGGCGTGACTGTGGTGGTGAAGGGCACCACCATCGGGGCCTCCACCGGACCCGATGGCACCTTTACGCTCTCCATTCCCGGCACGGTGGCCAACCCGGTGCTGAGCATTAGCTACATCGGTTTTGCGGCGCAGGAGGTGGCGGTGAATGGCCGCAGCGACATCAGCGTGACGTTGCTGGAGGATGCGCAGAAACTCAACGAGGTGGTAGTGATTGCCTACGGCGAGCAGTCGCAGAAAACGCTGACTTCGTCTGTGACGCAGATTGACGGCGATGCTATTGGCCGGCAGACCGTTGCCACGCCGGGCGAGGCGTTGGCGGCGCTGGCCCCGGGCGTGGCGGTGCAGTCGGACCAGGGCGGGGCGCCGGGCGCGCCGCCGACTATTGTTATTCGAGGTGGGACTTCGTTGGGCACATCCAGCGACCCGTTGTTTGTGGTGGATGGATACCCGCTGCAGGATGCGGCGCAGTTTAACCTCATCAACCCCAGCGACATCGCGAGTATTTCGGTGCTGAAAGATGCCGCTTCGACGGCCATTTATGGCTCGCGGGCGGCCAACGGCGTGGTGATTGTGACGACCAAGCGCGGCAAATCGGGCCAGACGCAGTTCACATTGTCGAGCTATACGGGCATTCAGCGCATCTCCAAAAAGCTGGATGTGCTGCACCGCGACGAATACATTGATTGGCAGAAGGACCGGGTGCGGCAGCAGAACTTCATCCCCAGCACGGGCCTTTTCGGCACGGGGGCGAACCCACTGCCGCCCGTGTACCTGAACGACCCCAGCAGCCTGCCTGATACCGACTGGCAGGACGAAATTTACCGCAACGCCGTGATTCGCAACGTGCAGCTGTCGGCCTCGGGCGGCACGGACAAAGCACGTTTCAGCGTCTCTGGGGCGTATTTTAAGCAGGATGGCGTGCTGCGGGGCTCGTCTTACGACCGGTTCAACCTGCGCTTTAACCTGGATGCTAACCTGAGCTCGAAGCTGAAAATCGGGGTGTCGGTGGCACCGTCGCTGGGTATTCAGGACCGGCAGGGGGCCAACGGGGCCTACAACCAAACGGGTGGCGCGGCCAACAATGGCACGCGGGCCGTGCCCAATGCCACGTCGTTGGCCCTGCTGCAATCGCCGGCGCTGCCCGTGTTCATTGCCAACGGCGACTACGGCACGCCCGTCAACCAGGTCATCGGCGCCAACAACACTGCTTTCTACACCACCAACGTCTTCAACCCCCGCCAAACGATGGACCTGAACCAGAACACGTTCACCAGCTACCGGGTGTTTGCCAACACGTTTCTGGAATGGTCGCCGCTGCCGGGGTTGCGGCTGAAAACGGCCGGCGGCGGCACGCTCACCACCGACAACCAGTCGGCCTACATTCCGGCCACGATGGCCTCGGAAGCGGCCCGCAATGCCAACCTTTCCACCCCCGTACTGGCCTCGGTGTATGCCCGCGAAAGCTCGAACCAGGCGGTTGATTTCCTGTGGGAAAACACGGCCACCTACGATAAGCAGTTGGGCGACCACCATTTTGGGCTGCTGGGGCTGTTTTCGCTGCAGAAGTTTCAGGCCCGCAACACGGCTACTACGGCCCGGCCGGGCACCGTGAGCACCAACCTACTCGAAAACCCGCTGGCCTCGCCCGACCGCATTGGCGAGCTGAGCTACGACCAAAATGCCTTTCTGAGCTACGGCGGGCGCTTGACCTACGACTTCCGCAAGAAATACCTGCTGTCGGCGGCGCTGCGCACCGATGCCTCGTCGCGCTTCGGGCCGAACAACCGCTACGCCGTGTTTCCATCGGCTTCGGTGGGCTGGCGCGTGAGTGAGGAGGGTTTCTGGCAGGGTATCAAGCCGGTGATGAACGAGTTGAAATTCCGGGCCAGCATTGGGCAGACCGGTAATGCCAACATCGGCTCATTCAACTACTTAAACAGCGAAGCCAACAGCAACTACAGCTTCGGCGGGGCGCGGGTATTCGGCTATAACCAGCGCGGCCTGGGCAACCCCAACCTGACCTGGGAGAAAAACCAGCAGACCGATTTGGGCATCGACGCCGGCTTTTTGGGCGACAAAATTACCCTGACGCTGGACTATTACAACCGCGAAACCACCGGCATGCTGCTGAACCAGACCCTGCCTGGTGCCTTCGGCTTTGCCACCTCGTACCGCACCAACATCGGCGGGCTGCGCAACCGCGGCCTGGAATTAGCCCTCGGCACGACGGTAAACCTGGGGCCGGTGCGCTGGAACATCAACGGCAACATTTCCGGCAACCGCACCAAGGTGCTCGACCTGGGCGGCGTGACTTCGCTGCCGCCCGAGGCGTCGGTGTTTGGCTGGAATAACTCCTACCAACTAATTGTGGGCCAGCCTCTGGGCAACATGTACGGCTTCGAGGTGCTGGGCGTGTATAAGAACCAGGCCGACCTCGACGCCTACCCCTACGCCGCCACCAAGGGCCTCGGCAACTGGATTATCAAGGATGAGAATGGCGACGGCAAGATTGACGAGAACGACCGGGTGAAAGTCGGCAAGGGCGTGCCCGATTTCCTCTACGGCCTGAATCAAACCTTCAGCTATAAGGCGTTTGATTTGAGTTTGAGCCTGCAGGGCGTGCAGGGGCGCGACGTGATTATGGGCAACATCCGCCAGTTCTACACGCTGGCCGCCAACGGCACCAACATCACCCGCGACTTCTACAAAAATACCTGGAGCCCCGACGCCCCCAACGTGGAAACGAACTGGCCGCGCATCTCGGCCGGCGGCTACAACCCCGGCAACCAGCTGACCGATAGGCAGGTGTACGACGGCTCCTTTCTGCGGGTGCGCAACCTGACCTTCGGCTACACCCTGCCGGCCACGGTCGTGAATAAGGTGAAGCTGCAAACCCTGCGCCTGTACGTGACCGGCCAGAACCTGTTCACCTTCACGCGATACCCCGGCTACGACCCCGAAACGAGCATCAACGGCGGCTCGCTCACCACGCCCGGCCTCGACCAAAGCAGCTACCCCGGCATCCGGGTGTTCACGGGCGGCCTCACGGTTGGTTTTTAATCTGTTGACTTTTGAATCTCATGAAACCAACTACGCTCTTACTCCGTGCCTTGCTGTTGTCCGGCCTCACGGTAGGCAGCTACGGCTGTAAAGATTTTGTGAACCTCACGCCGCAGGACATCATTCCGGTGAACGGCTTTTATAAAACCGAAGCCGACCTGCAGGGCGCGCTCACGGGCGCTTACGGCTCCATGCGCAACGTGTACAACGGCTACTTCCAGTTCACCGAATTGCCCTCCGACAACACCCGCACCATCAACTCCAGCGAGGTGGGCTACGGGCAGTTCGATAAGCTGACCTGGCTGGTAAACAACGGCAACATTTCGAGCGCCTGGAACCAGCACTACACTGTCATCGCCGGTACCAACGTGACCCTGGGCCATGCCGATGACGTGCCCTACGCGAACCCGATTACCAAAACCCAGCTGGTGGGCCAGGCCAAATTCATCCGCGCCCTGATGTACTTCAACCTGGTGCGTTTCTTCGGCGACGTGCCACTGGTGCTCACCGAAATCAAGAGCCAGGCCGAAGCGCTGGCCCTGGTGCGCGCACCGGCGGCCGACGTTTACGCCCAGATTGAACGTGACCTAACCGACGCCGAAACCGCCCTGCCGGCCTCCTTCACCGGTGCCAACGTGGGCCGCGCCACCAGTGGGGCCGCCAAAGCGCTGCTGGGCAAGGTGTATCTGCAGGAGAAAAAGTGGGCCTTAGCAGAAGCCAAGCTCGCCGAAGTGGTGGCGCTCACGCAGTACCAGCTGCTGCCCGACGTGAACAACGTGTTTGGCGTGGGCAAGGACAACAACGCCGAAATTATCTTCGCCTGTCAGTACTTCAGTTCCGGCAACGGCGAGGGCAACTCGTTTGCCTACAACTTCGCCCCGGTGAATGCCAACGTGACCACCGTGGCCGGTGCCAGCACCAACCTCGGCACCAAGGACCTGAACGACGCCTTTGAGGCCGGCGACCAGCGCAAGGCTGCGTTCCTCATCGCCTTCGGCACCGGCAACGCCACCGACTACTACGCCAAGAAGTTCGTGTACAACGTGCTGTCGCCTAACGAGGGCGACAACGACTGGCCCGTCCTACGCCTGGCCGACGTGCTGCTGATGTACGCCGAAGCGCTGAACAATAATGGCAAAACCGCCCTGGCCATTCCGCAAATCAACCGCGTGCGCACCCGCGCCGGTCTGGCCGCCAAGCCCCTCACCCTCAGCACCGCCGATACGCAGCTAGCCATCGAGCAGGAGCGCCGCGTGGAGCTGTGCTTTGAGGGCCACCGCTGGCACGACCTCATCCGCTGGGGCAAGGCCACCAGTACCATGGCCGCCTTCAAAGCCAAGTACACCTCCCTCGACGCCGCCAACGCCAATATGGCCCCTAACGCCTACCGGGAGCTATTCCCCATTCCGCAGGTAGAAATTCTGCTGAATAGTAAACTGATTCAGAACCCGGGGTATTAGGAAATATTCAGTAGGACGGCCTATTTGGATAGGCGCTAAACCAAGCAAATCCAGCTATAAAAAACAGGTCCGCCAGAAACCGCTACTTATTGGGGCAGTTTCCGGCGGACCTGATGTTTTAACGCATATCTACTCAGCAGACGGGATTCAATGGTGGGCTAGCTCTGCTACGGCCGATACACCAGCCGCACCAATGGCCTGGTCCTGCTCAAAATTGCCTCCGGCAATGCCGATGCCCCCAACTACCGCGTCTTGCCAGACCAGCGGAAAACCGCCGGGCAAGCCCGAAATAGCCGGATTGGCGGCAAACGACGCTTGCAGGGCTGGAAACTTTTGCCCCAACTCGCCTACCACGTGGCTGGGTATGCGCAGCTGTGAGGCCGTAACGGCTTTGAGGCGGCTGCTTTCCAAGGCAAAATAGCTGCACCCTTCCTGCCGCAACATGGCGCGCACGTGCCCTCCAGTGTCGACGAGGGTGATGGTGACGGGAATTTGGTGGTGCTGGGCTTCGCGCTGCGCGGCCAGTAAAACAGCATCGATAAGTGCTTGAGTCATGCGTTGGGGCAAATGTTTACGATTAGCGAGCACAATAGTAAGTACTACTGACTAAATAGTAAGCCCTGCTGACTACTTTTGTTTATGGACACGCTTGAGGACTTAACCCAACGCATCACCGAAAAGAACCTGGCCGGCCGCGTACACCACTTCTCGCGGCTGCTGGCGCATCTTAGCGAGCACCGCTGGGCCTCCGATGGCTACTCCGAGCTGCGTAGCGGCCACGTGCAACTGCTGCGCAACCTCGACCCGGCGGGCACGCGGGCCACCGTGCTGGCGCAACGGGCGCACGTCACCAAGCAAACGATGGGACGACTTGTAAAAGAATTGGTAAGCACCGGCTATCTGGCGCTGATGCCCGACGCGGCCGACAACCGCGCCCAACTCGTGCAGCTGACACCCCGGGGAAAGGCCTTTTTAACGTACCTGGCCACCACGCTGGTAGATTTGGAGCAAGCATTTGGGCAGGTACTAGGCGCGTCCCGGCTGGCGGAGTTCAACGCGACGCTGCACGAACTCACCAGCTTCCTTGAAGCGCGGCGGCAACAATTGCTTTAGCTACCTTTCAACTCCCTAACCAGCCATCGCTACAACAGCGCAGTCAGCTGCTCATAATTCTGGTAGCGCCAGAGGGCTTCGAGCAGATAATAGTCGGCGTACACCAGCGGCACGTCCACTTCCGAGTTGGCGGGCTTGTAGCCGGTGCTGTGCTTCAGCAGGAAGAAGTTGTTGGTGCCGGCCGTGGCCAGGTACTGCGGGGTGCAAAGGCTGCTGAGCAGGCTGGTTGCGCCCTGGTAATACTTCTTGGGGCTCCTGGCGTACTTACTTAGCTCCAGCAGGCCCGAGGCCGCGATGGCGGCGGCCGAGGCATCGCGGGGGGATTTGGGGATGTCGGGCGCGTTGAAATCCCAGTAGGGAATATGGTCCGGAATGCGGTTGGTTTGCTTGAGGAAGTAGTCGGCGGCGTGCTGGGCGGCGGCCAGGTAGCGCGGGTCACGGGTGTGGCGGTAGAGCATAGCGTAGCCGTAGATGGCCCAGGCTTGGCCGCGCGACCAGCACGAGTTGTCGGCGTAGCCCTGGTGGGTTATGGCCTTGCGCAGCCGGCCGGTGGCGGGGTCAAAATCGAGGACGTGAAACGTGCTGAAGTCCTTGCGGAAGCGGTATTTCAGGTCGGTATTGGCGTGGGTTTTGGCGATGTGCGCGAAAGTGGTGTCGCCGCTCAGCTTGCTGGCCGAAAACAGCAGGTCCAGGTTCATCAGATTATCGACGATGACCGGATAGGTGAACGGCGCAAAATCCCAGGACCGGATAGCGCCCACCGTCGGGCTGAAGCGGCGCGAGAGCGTGGCCGCGCCTTGCAGCAGCACCGCCCGGTACTTGGGGTTCTGCGTCTGCGCATAGCCCTGGCCGAAAGAGTTGTTCAGGATGAAGCCCAGGTCATGGCTGTCGATGGTAAATTTCTCCGCTTCCAGCGTTTCGGTGCGGGCGGCGGCGCGGCGGCGCCAGCTTTCCTGGCCCGTGAAGCGGGCCAGCTGCCAGAGGTTGCCAGCGAAGAAACCGCTGGTCCAGTTGTGGGAGTTGGTGAGCTGCAAGGTGCCGTCGGGCTGGGTGGTGCGCGGCTGCCGGGTGCTGTCGGGGTATTGCCGCAGGAAGGCGCTGTACTGCGCCTCGGCCAGCGCTACCACCTGGCCCACGGGTATTTCGGGCGACTTTTGGGCCGCCACGGGGCCTGCCAGCGCGAGCAGCAGCAGCAGCAGCGTCGGACGCGGTGCGTTCATAGTAGAGGGGTTTCGGGAAAGGATGGCAAAAGGTAGCCGCAGGCCCCGTCATGGAGCATATATTCAGTGTGCGTATTATAGCTCGGCGGCCCTGGGGCATCATCGTCCCACCGGCGAAACCTCCAGGGCCGCTTCGCTACAAGGTCCAGGGCCGGCGCACGTTGTCCGGGTACAGGGCAAAGACCTTATCGGCGGCCAAATCGGGGTAATGCTGGCCGGCCTTGTCGTAGAGCAGCAACGCGGTTTGGTTGCTGATGGGCACCACGTCGGAGTGGTCCATCTGCTTCTCTTTCAGTAGGTAGGGCTTCAGCCAAGCCACGCCGGCGTGTAGGCCGCGGCCGTCGGGCAGGGTGTAGTTCCAGAGGTCAATATTGACTTTTTCGGCTAGGCGGGCCAGGCGCACCCAGCCCATCATGTTCATGGTCACGTAGTTCCAGGGGCGGGTGCGGGCCAGCTCCAGCGGCTGCGCGCCGTCGGGCTGCAGCTGCACGGCGATGCGCGGCTTGGTTTGGGTTTCGAGCACCTTGCGAGCCAGAGCTTCGTCGCCGGTGAAGAGGGCAAAATCCACCACTTCCGCGTCGTGGAAAGTGCCGTGGTTGTTTTCCACCTTCCCCTCGGCTGAACCCAGCGGGCTCGTCAGGGCCCAGTTCGTAAACTGCCGGAACCAGTCCTGCAAGCCGCTCACCAGCTTGGTATCGATGATTTTGCTGTCACCCATCAGGGCCAGCGCATCGGGAATCTCCACGAGGTTGCGGGTTTCAATCATGCCGTAGCAGCGGCCCGTGTTGAGGCCCGGAATGGCCTGCGCGAAGTTCAAATTCGGGTTCATGCGCGTGGCCGGGTCCAGAAAAAACCCGCGCAGCTGCTTAGTCGCTTGAGCCGCGTATTCCTCCTTGCCGGTGAAGTAGTAGGCCACGGCCAGCTTTTTCACGTCGCTGGTCATGTCCAGCATGTTGTCCTCGTCGGTGAAGGCCGCCGCTTCGGGGTTGCGCAGCCCGTCGCGGTTGATGTAGGGCTTGCCGTCGGGCTTGGCGGGGTCGGGCCAGCTGTAGGGGGCCTGCGACATGTAGTCGTGCTGGTTGCCGGTGGGCGGCGTCTGGGTTTTGCGCACAATGGTGTACGGGCCGTGCGTCAGGGCCTTTTGGGCGTCGGCCACGGCGGCCTGCACCTGCTTGGTTTCGGCCGGGCTGCCTTTCTGGTAAGCGGCTTTGTAAGCCGCCATCTGGGCACCATCGAGCAAAATGAACGCCGGGCGGCCGCCTTTTTGCGCCCGTGCCTCTCCCGCCCCCAGGCTGAGCAACAAGACCACCACCCCGCACCGAACCAGAAATTTGCGCATCTTAAAAAAGAACATTGAAAACAGGAAGACCGAAGATTGACAAGAGAACGTCAGGCGGAACGTAGCCGAAGCAGCCCCACCGCTTCGTTGCAGCGAAGAGATACTCATTTGGCAGAGCTGCTTCGACCGGCCCGGCATGGCCGCCTGCCCATTTGGGCGTTTCATCTTCCACAAAGGTCAACGCCACCATCCGCGTACCCTTTCTCATTTTAAACAGCCGTTGTTCAGGGCGCGTATTTCTGTTGGATTGCTGAAAATGAAATCGTTATAAACCAAGAAACCGGGCCTTTTAAGGGTCCGGTTTCAATTTTATCGCACTGCCGTTACAATCCTTTTAGTGGGGCACGTGCCGGGCGCGGTACTCGGAGGGCGAGAGCTGATAGCGCGCCCGGAAGCTGCTGGAGAAATACGAGGGCGTGGAGAAGCCCAGCTCGTAGGCCACGTCGGTGATGGAGCGCGACTCGTCGAGCAGCAGCTCGCCGGCCTTATCCAGGCGTTGGCCCTGAATGAATTCCGTGACGCCGGTACCCAGCACGGCTTTCACTTTGCGGTAGAGCTGCATGCGCGTCAGGCCCAGGAAGCGGGCCACGTCTTCCACGCCCAGGTTGGTGTCGCTCAGGTGGGCTTGCACGGTGGCGGTGAGGTCGGCCAGGAATTTCTGGTCGGGGGTGGGCGCGGCTTCGTCCAGCCGGAACTCGCGGCGGAACTGGGCGCGCTGGCGGGCACGGTTGGCCAGCAGCGTCCGCACGCTTTCGAGCAGGAAGGTGGGGTTGAAGGGCTTGGTGAGGTAGAGGTCGGCCCCGGCCTGCACGCCTTCCACCTGCTGCTCGGCCGCGCCCCGGGCCGTGAGCAGGATGACCGGGATGTGTGAGGTGCGCCAGTCGGCCCGCAGCTGGGCCACCACTTCCAGGCCGCTCAGGCCGGGCATCATCACGTCGCACACTATCAGGTCGGGCACCAGCTCAGTGGCCAGGCGGAAACCGGTGTGGCCGTCGGTGGCGCTTTGCACCCGGAAATCACCGCCCAGCTTGCGCGTCAGGAAGTTGTTCACCTCCTCGTTGTCTTCAATCACCAGCACCAGCGTGTCGCTTTCCGCCCGGGCGGCCACTGCGGCTTCCGGGCTTGCCTCATTCAAAATCCCCTCGGGCAATTCCAGCAGCCCCTCCGACGCGTCGGTGGGGCTATCGGCGCGCAGCTCCGCTGGCAGCTCCCGGGGCAGCGTCACGGTGAAGGTGCTGCCCCGGCCCGGCAGGCTGCTGAACGTGAGCTGCCCCTGGTGCAGGCGCACCAGCCCGTGCGCCAGCGCCAGGCCAATGCCCGAGCCTTTGGCCACCGCCCCCTGGCTGCCCTGGTAAAACCACTCGAAAATGTGCGCCCGGTCCTGCTCGCTGATGCCGCGGCCCGTGTCGGCAATGCTCACCTGGAGGGTCCGGCCGTCGTCGGCCGGCTGCAGGCTGATGGTCACCGTGCCTTGGTCGGGCGTGAATTTCACCGCGTTGGAGAGCAGGTTGAAAAAGACTTTGTCCAGCAGATTGCCGTCGAACCAGGCCGTGAGCGTCGGCTCGGCGCTCAGCAGCCGCAGCTCGACGCCGCGCCGGCGGGCCGACCGTTTAAACACTTCCACAATCTCGCGCACGAACGCCACCAAATCGCCCTGGCTGGCCCGCACGGCCATTTTGCCCACCTCAATTTTGCGGAAATCCAGCAGCTGATTCACCAATTGCAGCAGCCGCTGGGTGTTGCGGCGCACCAGGGTCAGGTCCTCGCGCTGGCCCTCGGTCAGGGCCGGGCCGCTGCTGAGCAGCTCCTCCACCGGCCCCATGATGAGGGTGAGGGGCGTGCGCAGCTCGTGCGAGAAATTGGTGAAGAAGCGCAGCTTGGCTTCGGTATCGGCCCGCGACTGCTCGGCCAGTACTTCCAACTGGTTGCGCTGGCCGCTGATTTCTTCGTTCTGGTGCAGCAGCTGCTGATTGATGCGGTCGTTTTCCTCGTTCTGGCTTATCAGCTCGTGGTTAATCCGGTCGTACTCCTCGTTGCGGCTGGCCAGCTCGCGGTTGATTTTATCGTTTTCCGCGTTTTGCAGGGCCAGCTGGCGGTTAATCTGCCGGTTTTTGCGGGCCGAGCGCCAGGCCAGCGCCCCCAGCGCCAGCGCCCCGAGCAGCGAAGCCAGCAGCCCGTACAGCGCCGTTTGCTGGGTGGCATAGGTAGCCAGCAGGTGCTGCAACAGGCCCTGCTGCCGCGCAATGTCGCGCTGCTGGCTCCCCATCTTATCCGTCTGCTGCCGCATCGTCACCGCGTTGGTCGAGTCGATGACCATCGTGCCCAAAATGTTTTCCCGCTTAAAGGGCTGGTGCGTCAGAATATGAACGGCCGTCCGAATAGCGTCTTCGCCGGCCGGCGGGTACAGCAGCGAGGCCGTGAGCACGCGCTGCTGCACCAGGGCCGGCTCCAGCCCATCTACCCCAATGATGCGCACCTTGCTGGTGAGGTCCAGCTTTCGCAGTACCTCGGCGGCACCGCGTCCCATTTCGTCGTTGTGGGCAAAAATGAGCGCGACCTCCGGGTGCGCTTTCAGCGCCGCCATAAGCAAGGGTTGCAGGGTTATCTGGTTCCAGTTGCCGTTCACTTGCGCCACTAGGTGCAGGTTGGGAAACGCGGCCAGGCCCTGGGCAAACCCCAGGTATCGGTTCACGGTCGTCGAGGCATTCACGCTGCCCGTAATTTCCATCACACTGCCCCGCTCTTTCAGCAAGCGCGCCGCGTAGCGGGCCGCCGTCTGGCCCACTTCCAGGTTGTTGCCGCCCACAAAGGCGGTGTACTGTTCCGACGTAATGCGCCGGTCGAGCAGCACCACCGGAATGCCGCGCTGGTAGGCTTCCTCCACGGCCGGCGTCACGGGACCCGCCTCCTGCGGCGACACAATGAGCAGGTCGATGCCGCCGCGCACCAGCTCCCGGATTTGCGCCTGCTGCCGCTGGCTGTTGTCGTGCGCATCCAGCATGCGCAGCTGCATTTCGGGGTGGAAGCTCAGCTCCCGCTCCATCCCGGCCAGCACCGCCTGCCGCCAGGTGCCGCTGGTGCTGCACTGCGAAAAGCCAATGCGGTACGAAGGATGAGCCGCCGGCCCATTACAGGCACTCAGCAGCAGAAAAATAGGTGCCAGGCACGCCGAGGCGCGAGAAAACAGTTTTGTAGTCACAGTGCGATAAAAGGTTGGGCCGAGGGTGGGATGGCAGGCGCAACCTTTCAAATATACACAGCAGAACAACCGGCTGTGAAAAACAGCCTGTCCTATTTAGCAGCCCGGGCTTATCCGTTGTTTCGCAGAGATTAAGCAGCTTCTACCAATTGGGGATACATATTCGGTATTCGGACTGCATGTAGTGAGCGTAGAATGTCATGCGGAGCTTGTTTTTCATTGTTTATTCGGATACTCACTCGCCATGGCGGTTCTTTGAACCTCGCTAAACCTCCAAATTTCCAGCCCTATGCTGCCCCTGCTTGGCCTGCACCACGTCGCCATCATCTGCGCTGACTATGCCGTTTCTAAACGCTTCTACACCGAAATCCTGGGCCTGGAGGTACTGGCCGAAACCCATCGGGCCGAGCGGAATTCCTATAAGCTGGACCTGGCCGTGCAGGGCCAATACATCATCGAGCTGTTCTCGTTTCCCAGCCCGCCGCCGCGCCCCAGCTACCCGGAAGCGGCCGGCCTGCGCCACCTCGCCTTCGCCGTAGCCGACTTGCCGGCCGCCATTCAGTGGCTGGAGGAACACGCGGTGCCCTGCGAGCCCATTCGCGTTGATGAATTGACCGGCCGCCGCTTTACCTTCTTTTTTGACCCCGACGGCTTGCCGCTGGAATTTTACGAGGGGTAATGCCGCGTTCCTTTACCCCACGATTTTCACAGTTATTTGATAACGAACGACTCGGCCTTGTTCCTGAATAAAAAAACGCCCTAAAAAGAACGTCATGCAGAGCGCAGCGAAGCATAACGTTCTTCTATGCAGGAACAAGGCTCTCGGCTAAATAGCCCAAATTGCGGACTATCAGGTGAGCCCGGCACCCCGCGCATGGTAGCGGCCGATTTTCTGCGTCGGGGGCTGGAAAAGCGGCCTTGTTAAGCGCACACGGTCCCGACCGACAATGGGGTCCAGTTCACCCTACAGCCCCATCAGTAGTTTCCGGGCGGGCACAGCTTCGACCGCATTGGGCGCGCTTTCGGCGTGGAGCATCGCCTGACCGGGGTCTGAATGGAGCCGTTGGTGGCCTGCGCGTGGTTGCTACGCTGGCAATTGTTCAGGTGTGCCGCTCTCGCGCAGTTCGTAGCGCCCCAGGCGGCTAGTGCGGTGCGGCACTACCGGCCAAGAGCTGGTGATGACCCGTAGTTGAAGCAATACGAGCCATCACCAGCCCCAACGGCGGGCGGCTTACTTTTTAACTATCAGGTCCATACCGCATTTGGGGCACTGGCCGGGCTTGTCGCTCACTACTTCGGGGTGCATCGAGCAAGTGTAGGTGGTGGCCATCGCGTCGGGCTTCACGGTGGAGGTGCTGTCGGCCGCCATCGGGGAGGTGGTGGCGGGCGTCGTGGTGGTGGTTTCGGTGGTGGACTTGTTGTCGGAGCAGCCGGACGCGGCGAAGGTGAGGCTGGCCAGGGCCAGGCCGAGGGTAAGGAGGAATTTCATGGGTTGAAAAAGGTAAAAGGTTGAAAAAACGGGCCGAACCGTGGCCCCAACGGGTACTAATTCTGGTGATTGGTGCTACATGGCCATGCCGCTCATGTGGTCGTCGCCGGCCCCCTGGCGCAGGGTAAACTCGCTTTGCAGCAGGTAGGCCCCGCTGACCACCACCTGGTCGCCGGCCTGCACATCGCCGGTAACGGCCACCGTAGCCGCTGTGCCCGCGCCGGTGCGCACGCGCACCCGCCGGAATTGCCGCTCGCCGGTCTGCTTCCAGACGTAGCTGGCGGTGCCGTCGTGAATAACGGCTTCCTGCGGTACGCGCAGGGCAGTTTCGGTGGGGACTGTAGTAGCTGACGACGCGGCCGAAGCGTCGAGCAGCACATTGGCCTGTGCGCCGGGCTGCAAGGCCCCGTCGGGATTAGAAACCTCAATGCGAGCCAGCGTAATCTGGTTGGCCCCGCTAAGCTCGGGGCTCAGGAAAACCACTTTGCCGCGCCGGGGCCGCGTCTGGCCCACCGCCTGCACGGCCACCGACTGGCCCAATGGCAACCGGCCGGCATCGGCGGGGTACAGCTGGGCCTCGACCCACACGCTGCGCAAGTCGCTGAGGGTGAGCAGTGGCGAGCCTTCGGCCACGTACTGGCCCTGCACCACGTCGAGGGTTTGCACGGTGCCGGTGCTGGGGCTGTAGTAGGTCACCAGCGGGCTGGCCTTGCCGCTGCGGGCCAGCTGGCGCAGCTGCCCGGCCGACACGCCAAGCAGGCGCAGCTTCTGGGCGGTGGCTTCGGCGAAATGCCGGTAGGTGGGCTCGGCCACTTGCAGGTCCTGCGCCAAGGCTAGCAGGTATTCGCGTTGCAGGGTTTCGAGCTGCTCGCTGTACACCGAAAACAGCGGCGCACCCTGGCGCAGGACCTGCCCGGTCTGGCGCACGTAAAGCTTTTCGATGCGGCCGGCCACGCGGCTGCTCACGCTGCGGGTGCGCTGGGCATCGGCCGTGACGGTGCCGGTGAGGACGGCTTGCGGCGCGGGGGCCTCGGCTGGCCCGGCATTGGAGCTAACCGTTGAGGGGTTTCCGATGGTCTGGACGTGGATATTGCCTAATTCCAGCTGCTGGGCCGTGAGGATGAGGTCGTTGGCGGCCGGGTTGCCGGTGGGCATGGCGGCCATTTCAGCGGGCGTCATTTTCATGGCGGGGCGGCTGGAGGTTTTCACCAAATCCATGCCGCAGATGGGGCAGCTGCCGGGCTTGGCTTCGCGCACCTGCGGGTGCATAGGGCAGGTGTAGACGGCGGCCGGAGCGGCCACCGGGGCCGGCTGCACCTTTATCAAATCCATGTGGCAGATGGGGCAGCTGCCGGGGCCATCCTCGTGGATTTGCGGATGCATGGAGCAGGTGTAGTAAGCGGGTTTGGTGGTGCCCGCGGCGGTAGTTTCGGCGGCGGGCTTGGCTTTTTGGCAGGCAGCGGCGGCAAGGGTAAGGAGTAGCAAAAGCAGCCAGTAGACTCTGCTGTGGCGGCTATTCTGCTGGCGGCGCGAGCCACTCACCTCACGGGACCCCTTTGGGGCGGCCCCTCTCCCGCAGACAGGGGAGCCTGACGACTGACGCACCAGAACAGGTGCCAAGCCTGATTTTGCAAGGCTGATGAAGGGGGCGTTATTCATGGGTGGGTGGCGTAGTCGCGCTGTTGGACGCGGTTTGGATGAAGCCTTCGCTGTCGATGAGGTACTGGCCGTTGATGGCCACGTCTTCGGTACCCGTGAGGCCGTGCAGCACCTGCACCTGGGCGGCGGTGCGCTGGCCCACTTGCACTGCAACCGGCACGAAGGTGGCCCCGCGCCGCACGAAGGCCACCTGCCGCGTGCCGAGGTCGACCACGGCGGCGCGGGGCAGCCAGAAGCTGCCGGCCAGCGCCGGGGCGGCCTCGGGCACCAGGCGGGCCGTGAGGCGCTGGCCGCGCC
>JALYUI010000527.1 GCA_030853845.1 Bacteroidota bacterium
ATGCCCAGCGTGCGGGCCGCCACCTGCGCGATTTTCGTGTTCACGCCCTGGCCCATTTCCACCGCGCCCGTGCTGATGCCCACCGAGCCGTCGGAATAGATGTGCACCAGCGCCCGCGTCTGGTTCATGGGCGTTTTGGTGAACGAGATGCCGAAGCAAATCGGCATCACCGCGAAGCCCTTCTTCTTCAGCTTATTGGTCTGGTTGAACTGCGCGACTTCGGCCCGAATCCCGACCAAATCGAACTCCGCTGCGGCCACATCCCAGGCCTGCTCGGCGTGGCACATCTCGGCCGCCTGACGGTACGAGAACAGGTCGCCCTCGCGCAGTAGATTCTTCCGCTGAAGCTCGAAAGTTGGTACGCCCAATTCCTCAGCCGCTTTGGCCAAGGCCGACTCCATCACGAACATGCCCTGCGGCCCGCCGAAGCCCCGGAAAGCCGTATTGGGCGGCAGGTTGGTTCGGCACGAAAAGGCCGTGGCCGTCACGTTGGGCACGAAATAGGCGTTGGTGGCGTGGAAGAGCGTGCGCTCCATCACGGCCGGTGACAGGTCGGCCGCCGCGCCCGCGTTCTGGAAGAACGTGACTTCGTAAGCCACGATTTTCAGGTCGGCATCGAAGCCGATTTTGAAGTCGGACGAGTAGGGGTGGCGCTTGCCGGTCATGCGCATGTCGGCCATGCGGTCGAGCACCAGCTTCACCGGCTTTTTGGTGACGAACGCGCCCAGCGCGGCCAGCGCGCCCCAGGGCGTGGCCTGGTCTTCCTTGCCCCCAAAACCGCCGCCGAGGCGCGTCACGTCCACTTCCACCTGGTGCATGCCAAGGCCCAGCACGTGCGCCGTGTGGCGCTGCACGGCCGTTGGCCCCTGCGTGGAGGAAATCATCCGCACACCGCCCATCTCCGTGGGGAAGGCGTACGCGCCCTGCGTTTCGATGTACAAATGCTCCTGCCCGCCGCTCTCGGCCACGCCCTCGAACACGTGCGCGCAAGCCGCCCAGGCCGCTTCCGAGTCGCCGATGCGGAAGGTGCGCGGCGGCACAATCAGCTCGCCCTGGGCTGCTGCCACGCGCGGGTCGGTGATGATGGGCAGCGGGTCGATTTCGACCTTGATGAGCTTGAGCGCGGCATGGGCCTGCGCCTCGGTACGGGCCAGCACCAGCGCCACCGGCTGCCCCCGGAAATGCACGTGCCCCTCGGCCAGCAACGGCTCATCGGCCACGATGCCGCCAATCTGGTTGATGCCCGGAATGTCGGCCGCCGTGAGGATGCGCACCACGCCGGGTGCGGTCAGCGCGGCGCTGAAATCGAGGCTGCGGAGCACGCCGTGGGCCAGCGGGCTTTCAAACACGGCCGCGTACAGGGTGCCCTGCTGCACGGGCACGTCGTCGAGGTATTGCGATTCGCCGCGCACGTGGCGGTTGGGGTCGAGGTGGTTCATATTCTAAGCGAGGATGATTAATTTTTCTGGAATTGCAATGGGTAGTACCCACTTGTTATTTCCCATTTGCGCTTAGTTGATTTCCAGGTTAAATAAGGGCCATCAAAGTCCGAAACGAAAACAAGCGCGTAATCGGAATTGCTGAGTTTAACATACTGTGGATAAGCATGCTCTATTTCGTTCTGTGAAAACCCTAAATGCTCCAGCGTAATCCAATCGGTATCCGCAGGCAGTATGCTTTTTGCCTGATAATAGGTATTTAATCTGCCAATAAGTTGCTCTCCCCGTGTTACATCGGTATGCCGTTTAATGACAACTGGCAAGCTCCACCACAATAGTGCAGCGGCCAGAGCAACGCCCAATCCATACTTGCTGCCGGTTTTGAAGATTGAATTGTCCATAAAGCTGGCTGAAAACCGTTATTGGACTGTCAATTCATCCACCGCCAGTTCCGGCGCAAACTGCAGGAAATGCGCCCATAGCAGCTGTCGCAGCAACAGCCGCTTGTAGTCGCTGGTGCCACGCACATCCGAAATCGGGCTGATTTCTTCCTGCATCACCGCATTGGCCGCGCTTACGGTTTCGGCCGTCAACTCACGGCCCTGCAAAAACGCGCTGGTGCGGGCCAGCAGCAGCGGCACCGGCCCCACGCCGCCGGCCGATACGCGGGCCTGCTGGATGACGCCGTTTTCGACGCGCAGCCAGGCGGCTGAATTCACGCTGGCAATGTCGAGGTGGGTGCGCTTGGATACTTTCTCGAAGTGGAAAAAGTCGCCAGCCAAGGGAGCGGGGAAGCTGATTTCGATGACCTGCTCATCAGCTGCTTTCGCCAGCTTTTTGTAGCCGAGGTAGAGGTCGGGCAGGGCCAGGTTGCGGGTAGCTCCGGCGGTATCGAGCAGCGTGATGGACGCGCCCAGGGCCAGGAACATAATGGTGAGGTCGCCAATGGGTGAGCCGTTGATGAAGTTGCCGGCCACCGTGCCCATGTTGCGGATGGGCGTGCTGCTCACCAGTTTCAGGTACTGCGGCAGGTTGGGCAGCAGGCTGCGCATGAGGTCCGATTCGAGCAGTTGGCTGGCCGTGGTGGCGGCACCCAGCACCACGCGGCCAGATATTTCGTGGCGAATACCGCGCCGACCGGGCTGGTCGAAAATCAGGCGCACGCCGGGTTGCTCGCGCAACTCTTCGAGGCGCTGCACCAGCAAATCGGTGCCGCCGCCGAGGAGTGGATGAGCGAATGGGGGAGTGGTGGAATGGCCGTGGTCGTTCTGGCTTTGGGCGTGGCCATTGGGTGAGGCCGAAACGGCACTGCCGCCGTTGGTGTGAGCCGTAGCGGCGGCGGCTATCGAAGCGGCAGCAGAAGCTTCTGTTCCATTGGCTTCATCGGGCCGCAGCCTCGCCAGCCGGGCCGGGATTCCGGCGAAGTAGCCGGGTACGTATTG
Source organism: Bacteroidota bacterium (assembly GCA_030853845.1). GTDB lineage: Bacteria > Bacteroidota > Bacteroidia > Cytophagales > Hymenobacteraceae > Hymenobacter. The sequence goes on from JALYUI010000527.1 coordinate 2,882, forward strand.
CTTCTCGCTGAGCCAGGCCAGCGCGTTTTCAGTCGGGCGGGCTTCCAGCTCGGCGGTGAGTTTGGCGGCGGCGCGCTCCAGCGACTTGTAACCCGTGCAGCGGCAGATGTTGCCGTCGATGGACGCAATAGTGTTTTTTTTCGGTGGCTGGCTGGCTGCTCAGGCTGTGGCCGGTCAGCGACATCACGAAGCCCACCGTGCAGAAGCCGCACTGCGAGCCGCCCTCATCCACAATGGCCTGCTGCACGGGCGTGAGCTGCTGGCCGGCCGCGTTGATGCCTTCTACCGTCACGATGTGCTTGCCGTGGGCGTTGCCCAGCGGCGTGAGGCAGCTGGTCATGCTCTGGTAGCTCACCGTCTGGCCGTCGGCCGCCAGCTCGCCCACCAGCACGGTGCAGGCCCCGCAGTCGCCCTCGCGGCAGCCGATTTTGGTGCCTTTCAGCTGCTCGTGGTAGCGCACGAAATCGAGCAGGGCGCTGGCCGGGGCCTCGCTGGTGCTAATGGGCTGGTCGTTGAGGAAAAAGGAAATCATATGGGGAATCAATCAGAACGTCATGCTGAGCTTGTCGAAGCATCTCTACTGCACAACTAACTCAATTTAATGGATTACTACTGCGGTAGAGATGCTTCGACAGGCTCAGCATGACCGCCTTTTTTGCGCAACGAAACGCCTCGTACCCTAATACTCCGTCTTGCCTTCCAGTTCCATCCAGGCTTTAAATCCGGCCAGGGCTTCGTCGCGCAGCAGCTGGGTCATCGGTAATTTACGGTCTGCCATGGGCCGGTCCAGCTCTTCGTAGATGAACTGGTCATCGAAGCCGATTTCGGCCGCATCGGCCTTGGTGTTGCCGTAGAAAACGCGCTGGGGGCGGGCCCAATAGATGGCACCCAGGCACATGGGGCAGGGTTCGCAGCTGGTGTAGAGGTCGCAGCCATCGAGCTGGAAGGTGCCCAGCGCCTGGCAGGCTTTGCGGATGGCGTCAACCTCGGCGTGGCAGGTGGGGTCGTGGGTGGTGGTGACCTGATTGAAGCCGCGGGCGATAATCTGGCCGTCTTTTACCACCACCGCGCCGAAGGGACCGCCGAAGCCGGCCTTCATCTGGTCGATGGAGAGGCGAATAGCTTCGCGCATAAATTCGGGGTTGGGAGCTTCCATGAGAGGTAAAGGGGACTTTAGCCCGCAGAGATTAATCTGCCCGGGCCAGCGGAATAAAATTAAAAAACGGGCAACAAAGAAAGCCATAGAATGCCACATTCTGTGCAAACGCTTTCTTTCGAATCCTGCCCTGGTACAGGAATGCGCCGGTGCCGTAGCCCGCCGCTTGGGCTGGGCGACAAAAAACGGGGCCGCTTCCGAAGAAACGGCCCCGTGGGGAAGCTGTCGATAGCTGCGGCGGCTAGTTCGAAAAGTTGGGGATGCGCAGCTGCAAGCCAATCGATGGTATCACCGTTACGCCCTTCAGCGACACGGAATTGTTGTTGAGCAGGGCGAACTCGCCGTAGTTCTGGTAGAACACCGACACGGCGGGCACAAAGTAGGCGTAGCGGTAGCCGATTTTGAGGTTGACGAAGCCGCCGAACGACGAGAAGTTGCGGCTCTGGTCGGGCAGCGCGGGCACCTGTGCCGAGCCGTTGTAGATTTTGGTAGGCGCGAAGCCGTAGGTCATCCAGGTGTGCCCGTAGGCTACGCCGTAGCTGATGGCCCCGATTTCCTCTTCCGTGCCCAGCGAGTTGCTGAAAGTGAGCGGGATAAGGATGTCGTAGCGGGTGGCGTGCAGGTTCAGCACCGAGTTGATGTCGGACAGAAAGGGGAGGCTGGGCAGCTTGGCGCGCTGGGCTGCTACTTGCAGGCCCACGCTGGCGTAGAGCGTGCCCGGCGCGGCCCCCGCCCCCGGCTTCTCGACCGAGCCCGTTGGCCCCAGCAGCTGGTACTGGGCATCGAGCACGTGCGAGCCGAAGGTGTACTTATAGCCCGCGTCGAGGCGCGGCGCGATGCCGTAGCGGATGAAGAAGTCGGAAGTCGTTTGCACCGGGTCGAGCACGTAGGCCAGGGCGGCACCCTGTAGCTGGTTGGTGCTTTCGGAGTAGTCGACCTTGCTGTCGCTGGCAGCCTGGCTGGCGGCCTCTTTCACGGCGTTGCCGGCCTGGCCCAAGGGCGCGCTGGCAATGTTGAAACCGGCATTGTAGCCGGCCCGGAACTCGCCCTGGGGCGTCACCTTACCGGATGTGATGATGGAGCGAGGAGCCGTGCAGGAGGCACTGGCCAGCAGCAGGGTAGCGGCCGCGAACAGGGCCGCCCGGACCCGGCGGCGGGAGGAGGAAAAGAGGGGAGGCATAGCGAAATGAAAAAATGCGTTGCGGGCCGCTAATCGAAAACCGGGCCGAAATAGAAATAGCGGAACCCGGGCTGCCCGGCGGTTGTCTGCCAGGTCCGAATACGAGCCTTCGGCAAAGAAAGCGGAAAAGAGATGTAACTTTTACCCGCTTTTCGCTTCCAAAAGCCCGGGCCGGTTTTCGCCCTGCCCCGCCCATCTCACGCTTCATTTTCGCTTATGCTGCTGCTGTTACGCTGGATACTTTTGCTGCTGCCCTTCTGGGGTTCCGGGCCAAAGCACGCGCCGCGCGCTACCGCTACGGTGTACGTGTTTCTGGCCGAAACCTGCCCCATTAGCCAGGCGGCCACGCTGCCGCTGCGCGAGCTGCACAGCCGCTATAGCGCGCAGGGGGTGCGCTTCGTGGGCGTGTTTCCGGCCCAGGATACGCAGCCGGCCGGCCTGGCCGCCTTCGCCAAAACCTACCAGCTGGCTTTCCCGCTCCAGGCCGATGCCGGCCACGCCCTCACCCGCCGCCTGCACGCCCGCGTCACGCCCGAGGTGGTGGTAGTGGCCGCCGATGGCCGCACCATCCTCTACCAGGGCCGCCTCGACGATGCCTATGCCGGCTTGGGCCAGCACCGCACCGTTGTCAGCCACCACGAGCTGGCCGATGCGCTGGCGGCCTTGGCGGCCGGCCGGCCGGTGGCCGTGCCCCGCACCGAGCCGGTGGGCTGCTTCATCGAATAGGAGGGAAGGGGCTTTCGGGATTATATTTGAAAAGTGAATTTTCGAATTCACCCGAGTAGTAATAAAAAAATGAGCTGGAGACTTTTGAAGCCTTTACCGCTCAATAAAAAGTCCGTTATAATTTAATTATAGTTTCCTGCTTTGCGCTGCTGCCTCAATACTACTTACCCGTCAATATGAAGCAATTCTTCTCTTCCCTGCTGACCACGGCCCTGCTCGGCCTGGGCGGCCTAGCCCAGGCCCAAACTACGCCGCAGTACACCTTCAGCCAGGATATCGCGCCGCTCGTGTACCAGCACTGTACCAGCTGCCACCGCACCGGCGAAGTGGCTCCTTTTCCGCTCACCACCTTCGCCGAGGTGGCCAGCCATGCCCAAACCATCAAGTACGTCACGGGCACGCGCTACATGCCGCCGTGGAAGCCCGACCCGCGCTACCGCCACTTCCTCGACGAGAATACGCTGACCGATGCGGAAATCGCCAAAATCGCGGCCTGGGTCGACAATGGCGCGCCCGAGGGCAACGCCGCCCTCACCCCGCCGGTGCCCACGTATCCCAGCGGCTCGCAGCTCGGCACCCCTGACCTGGTGCTGCCCATGGCCCACGCCTTCACTCACCAGGGCAACGGGCAGGACATGTACCGCATTTTTGTGCTGCCCGTGAACCTGCCTACCGACCGCGACATTGCCGCCATCGAGTTCCGGCCCGGCAACAAGCGCATTGTGCACCACTGCATCATCGCCCTCGATACCACCCAGCAGGCCCAAGCCCTCGACGCGGCCGACCCCGGCTACGGCTACACCCAGTTCGGCGGCTTCGGCTTCACGCCCGTCGAGGGCGTATACGGGGCCTGGGTGCCCGGCATGCAAAACCGGTTTTACCCCTCGGGCATGGGTAAGAAGCTCTACCGCCGCGCCTCGCTGCTGGTCCAGATTCACTACGGCCCCAACTTCGTGACGCAGACCGACTCTTCGGTGGTCAATATCCTCTTTGCCCGCCAGCCCGTGACGCGCTACGTGCAGACGCTGCCGATTATCTCGCCCCAAGTCCTCACCAACGGGCCTTTTGTCATTCCGGCCAACCAGACGAAGTCCTTCCACGCCGAAATCACCATTCCCATCGACGCCACGCTGCTGAGCCTGGCCCCGCACGCTCACCTGCTCAGCAAAAGCTGGAAAATTGCCGTGGTGAAGCCCAATGGCGACAGCATCCGGCTCATCAAAATCGGCGACTGGGACTTCCGCTGGCAGGGACTGTTCCGCTTCCAGAGCCTGCTCAAGGTGCCGGCCGGCTCGCGCCTCGTGGCCGATGCCGGCTACGACAACACTGCCCAGAACCCACGCAACCCCAGCAGCCCGCCGCGCACCGTGGCCTGGGGCGAAAGCACGCTCGATGAGATGATTCTCACCTACTTCGAGGTGATGCCCTACCGCACCGGCGACGAAAACATCGTGCTCAGTACCGCGCCCGGCGTGGCCACCACCCCCGGCACCGTGCAGATGGCCATTTATCCCAACCCGGCCGGCGCGGCCACTACCATCAACTTTCAGCAGGAGCGACCCGGCCCCATCAGCGTGTCGGTGCTCGATGCTACGGGCCGCCTGGTGCGCAGCGTGGTGCGCGACAAAGCCTACCCCGCCGGCCCGCAGCAGCTCCCGCTGCCGCTCGCCGACCTGGGTGCGGGCATCTACCTCATCCGCCTGGATTCGGAGCAGGGCACCCGCACCGAAAAGCTGGTCGTGACCGGCCACAACTAAAAGTAGGACGCAGCCTTTGCTGCGTCAGCGCCTGTCCAACCTGCCTGCCCCAATCCCCATCAATTCCTCTCCCCTTTCTCAAAATCCCCGGCCAGCCACGGCCGGGGATTTTTTTGTGAGCTTCCCGCACCGGCCGGCGAGCAGTTTCCATCGATGCTCATGAAACAGCTGGCCAGAATATTTATGGTTATTTGCTAAACATTTCTCTCCCGCCGATAGCCGCCGGGGCCATGCTGCTTCCCTTTCTGATATGAAAATTCTGTACGGAGTGCCCGGCGAAGGTCTGGGCCACGCCACCCGCAGCAAAGTGGTTATCGGCCACCTGCTGGCCCAGGGCCACGACCTGCGCGTGGTGAGCAGCAGCCGAGCCTACACTATGCTGGCGGCCGCCTTCGGCAAGCAGCGGGTGCTCGAAATCCGGGGCTTTCACCTGGCCTACAATGGCTTGGCGGTGAGCAAGCTGCGCACGGCCATGCTCACGCTGCGCACCGCTCCCGAAGACTTGCGCACGAACTTCGCCCGCTACCGCGACCTGCTGGGCGGCTTCGACCCCGAGGTGGTGATTTCCGATTTCGAGTCGTTCAGCTACCTGTTTGCCAAGCTGCACCAGCTGCCGGTGGTCAGCATCGACAACATGCAGATTATCAGCCGGGCCGAGTTGAACGTGGCCGTGCCGCGCGCCGAGCGGGGCAACTTCCAGCTGGCCCGCAGCATTGTGCGCGCCAAGCTGCCGCACAGCCGCCACTACTTCATCACCACCTTCTTCGACCTGCCCCTGGCCCGCGAGCGCACCACGCTGGTGCCGCCCATCATCCGGCCCGAGATTCTGGCAGCGCAGCCCAGCGCCGGGCGGCACGTGCTGGTGTACCAGTCGGCCACCACCCAGCAGAACCTGGTGCCGCTGCTGCAACAGCTGCCCGGCCAGGAGTTCCGCGTCTATGGCTTCAACAAGCAGGAGAGCCACGGCAACGTGCAGCTGTGCGCCTTTTCGGAGGCCGGCTTCATTGCCGATTTGGCCAGCGCCCGGGCCGTGGTCACCAACGGCGGCTTCTCGCTGATTTCGGAGGCGGTGTACCTGCACAAGCCCATCTGCGCCATCCCGATTCCGGCCCAGTTTGAGCAGTGGCTGAACGCCGCCGAGGTGCAGCAAATGGGCTTCGGCCGGCATTTCGACGCCATTACGGCCGACAACCTGCGGGCCTTTCTCTACGGGCTGGGCAACTTCGAAACCACCCTGGCCGGCTACCGCCAGCAGGGCAATGCGGTGCTGTTTGCCCGCCTCGACGAGCAGCTGCGCGGCATCCGCGAAGCCGATGCGCCTACAGCCGCCCCACAGCCCTCCGAAGCCTGGGGCGCGGAGTAGGGGCAGCGTTTCCCGTCGTTTTCCCGTAGTGCCTGTTTTTGAAGTTTCTAGTTACTGGTTACTCGTTTCTAAGTCACTGGTTGCTGATAGTTTCATTGAATAGACGAGCAACAAGCAACAAGCAACTAGAAAAGAGCAACCAGCAACTCCCTCCGCTTATGCCCAACCGTTCCCTTCGCTACTGGCCGCTACTGCTGTTGCTGACCGTCTGCGTCCGCACTCCGCAGCCCAGCGGCCAGCCCAATAAGTACGTGGATGTGACCATGCGCCTGATTGGTACTGCCCAGGACGAGCGCAACGTGCCCGCCCTGCTGCCCTGGCTCAGCAACGGCAACCCCATCTACCGGCGCGAGGCGGCCCTGGCCCTGGCCTCGGTGCAGAGCCGCGCCGCCGTGCCCAGCTTGCTGCCTATGCTGCGCGATGTGGAGCCCGGCGTACGCCGCGCCGCCGCCTACGCCCTGGGCCAGACTGGCGACAGCACCGCCGTGGACAGCTTGCGGGTGCGGGTACTCGAAGAAAAAGACGACGTAGTGCGTCGCTACGTGCACGAGGCGCTGGGCCGCACCGTCACGCGCCACAGCCTGCCCGAGCTCTGGCGTGTGGAAGTGCTGACCGACACGGCCCGAGCCGCCGCCCTGGCCTGGGGCCTGGGCCGGGCCGCCCTGCGCGGCCTCAGCTCGCCGGAAAGCATCCGGCGCACCGTGCTGCTCCTGAACGACCCCACGCTGCCGGTGCGCGGCCGGCTGGCTGCCGTGGTGGGCCTCTCGCGCACGCGCGGCCTCGACGCCGACCTGGCCCGCCTGGCTACCAACACCTTGCTCACCATCGTGCAGAAGGACCATAACTACGCCGTGCGGTCGGCTTCGGCCCTGGCCCTGGGCAAAATCGCGGCCCTGGCCGACAAGCCGCCCGTGCCCGTGCCGGTGGTATCGGACCCGGCCGCCGAAAACAGTGCTGCCGCCCCGGCACCGCCCGCTACTGCGCTGGCCGCGCC
>JALYUI010000482.1 GCA_030853845.1 Bacteroidota bacterium
GCAGGATGTTGCGCGGACTCTGTAGTCCGCGCAACACCCCGAGCGGCGTTTTAACGAAAGCACTGCGTAACGTCAGTTAAATCAGGCAACGCAGATTCACTGTTTTATTAAGGTTGCATCTTTCGAATGACTAAGTCTGATAAAATAATTTTCAAAATATATATAAGATATATTACTGATTATTAGTGAAATTATTACAGCAAATGCAATGGTAAATAGGTTGCCTATATGAATTCCGCGCTTCGTTGCCATCGTTGCGGCCAGTTTTACTACCGCATAAACCAATGGATGAAGCAGGTATAGAGAATAGCTTACCTGACCGAGGCGAGCTAAAGGTTTTTCAATCCACGAGTTGGCATAGGAGGCGCGGAAAAAGCCAGCACAAATTAGTAGGCAACTGAATACAAATAGCAGGCGGTTGTGTCCAGTAACCAAATTGATAGTGCCATCTGGTACGCGAATAACCCAGAACAATAGTGCGCCAAGGCTGGCGGACATTAAACAAAAAGATAAACGCGCCTTTTTAGGATTAATCAGTCTGCTGATGGTAAAACCAGCTAAAAAAAAGAAAACCTGATTCAAGGGATTCGTATAGGAATGCCACTGTTCTGCCAATGGTTGGCATTGGTTCAATAAAATATAAGCGAAATACACCAGTATACCTAAAATAACGAATAGCAATGCTATGAATCCCAATCGGCTATTTCTAAACAGAAATACTGCGGGCGGAAAAATCAAGTAAAAGGTTAATTCGTTGCCAATCGACCAAGCCCCGGTAGCGAAATAGGTATTCCACCTGAAAAATCCAAACAGGCCGGTTAAATTCAGTATTAAGTCGGTCGGATTGGGCAAGTGTTTCGACAATACAATTGACGCCAGCGTAGCGAGCCAAAGCAAGGGGAATATTCGGTAGATGCGCCGCTTGTAAAAGGTCCATAAGTCCCGAGCAGTTGGGTGTAGGGTGGCTTGGTACACATATCCCAGGGTAAGGCCGCTCAGTACGTAAAAGATGGCGACCCCATAAATCCCAATCCTGCCTAGAAACGAGGAAGCCGTCTGGGAACCCAGCGTCCACGAAGCGCAGTGGTAGAGCATAATGCCAAAGGCCGAAAGCCCCCGAAGATAATCTAGTCCGTGCAGGCGGGTCTGTTTCCGTTCCGACAAATTAGTGACCGACATACCCGAGGTTTAACGGTGGCTTCGTTGCCAAACCGCCTGAAAGTAGCCGCCCGTTTGCGAAACCCGCCGGTTGGCATCGTAAGCATCAGCTTCTTTGACCAGCGTGTAGCCACTGCCCAGCATCTGCTCATAATCGGCAAATACGATGGGCTTACGAACACCGGCCTCCTGTGAACTCTCTTTCCCATAGCGTGCCTGCATCAGGTACACCCACTCGCAGCTTCCTTTAACATAGCCCAGGTAATTGGCAACGATGTTGGGCTCCATTTCGCCGAAGCTGGCTGCATTCCAGAAAATATCAAACTGAAAATTTTGCAGCAGCGGGAACTGCCAATTGCCAAATAGATGGATTTTGCCCTTTTCTAGTTGCGATAAGTTCGTTACTGCGAGGTTTTGCTCGGAGCTAATTAAGGCATCTGGTCCGAAAACATTAGATAGATATTGTTCACATAGGAAAAGTTGGGCGGGCAAATCGAAGCATAGAATAGTTAGGTTAGGGTAAGCTTTCTTCAGAATCTCAACCTGATATCCTGAGCCGGAGCCAAGTTCAACAATGACTTCGTCGCCACGCAGTTTCATGAACTTTTGAGCAAAGCAATAGCGCACATAAAAGCTCAGAAATTTCATAGTGTATTGCCGACCCTCAAAAATGAATAAGTCCTGCGGTTTGCCAAATGAGCTAGTTTCGATACTGCTTAAGGGAATTGCATCGGATACCTGACCTTGAATTGAGCAGTAGTTATAGGCCATCTCTCGGATGTCGTCCAGGCGAAGCGAATAAGGCAAGGATGCCCGATTATCAATAAAAAACCGTCGTACGAGTTTCCGCATGAATTTGACGTAGAACGGCATGCGAGGATGGTAATTATATATCAGGTCGTTGAACCCGAACGTAGAAAATATGGGGTATTTCCCGCTCCGCAGTTCAGATAAATCCGCGTTTTTAACCTGTTCCGTTATCTGGTCCTCATATGACTTCCAATACCGGCCAGCCTGAAAAATTTCGGGTGCCTCCCGATAGGCAGCATTGAGTTTGTCTAAATGAGTCATGGGCGAAAAACAGTTTTGAAAAAAAATGAGGTTGAATTACCTGACCTGTTCAGAGGTGATTGAACCCAACATTGGGCAAGGTGAAGCTTATACAAAGGTATAATCTCTCGCCGGCCTTATGGTCTGCGCTTGGGTCGCCAGCGCAGTTATGGCTAAACTAGCGCCCCACCAGCCCCGCCAGCTCGCCCGCCAGCGTCCGGCGCGAGTACCGCCCGTGGCCCAGCGCCGGCAAGTCCAGGTTCGGGCTTACGAGCCAGTGCGCCACCAGCTGCTCCAGCGTTGCCCGCATCAGGGCCGCGTCTTCGTAGGGCAGGGCCTCGCCCGCGCCGCATTCCTGGAGCAGCTGGTCGGCATCGCAGCCGCGCGGGCCGACGCATAGAATGGGCTTGCCCGCCGCCAGGTACTCGAACACCTTGCCCGGCAGGATGCCCATATTGCGCGGCACGTCTGGAATAGCCATCAGCAGCACCGACGACTCCAGCAGGTAGGCCACCGACTGCTCGTGTGGCACAAAGTCGATAAACTCCGTAATGTGCGCCAGCCCGGCCGCCGCCAGCTGCCCGCGCAGCTCGGCCGACACCTGCCCCACGAAGCGCAGCCGCAGCGGCACGGCCGGGTGGGCCGCCGCGACGGCCGCCACGGCTTCGAGCAGGCGGTTGATGTGGTAGAGCTCGGTGATGGTGCCGGTGTGGGTGATGCGCAGGCAGGCCTGGGGCGGCTGCGAGGGCTGCTGGAAATCCGATTCGTCGTAGCCGTTGGGAAGGACGTGGAATTTAGCGGCCGGCAGCGCGGGCAGCTTGGCCCGGAACAGCCGCTTGGTTTCGGGCGAAGTCACCAGCACGGCATCGGCCCGGGTCAGCACCTGGCGCTCGTAGCGGCGGTCGAGCCAGGCGGCCAGGGGCGTGTGGTGCAGGTCCTTATAATAGTAGATGTCGGTCCAGGGGTCGCGCAGGTCGGCCAGCCAGCGCAGGCCGTGGCGGCGCTGCAGCTCCAGCCCGATGAGCTGGGTGGAATGCGGGGGCGACGACGTGAGCACGGCATCGAACTGCTCGCCGGCCGCCAGCAATTTCTCCGCGGCCGCCAGGGCGTGCCGGTTCCAACCCCGGCGCGGGTCCGGAATAAAGAGGTTGCCGCGCACGAAGCGCAGCACCTGCTGCATCGGTCCCGGCTTGCCCTCGTTGGCGAAGCCGCCGTAGGGCACGGCCCGGCCCGTGAGCCGCTTGTAGCTTTCGAACGGCTCAGTGGTGCCCGTGCGGATGACGCGCACCGTGGGCGGCACCTCCGCCAGCAGGCTTTCGTCGCGCACTGGGTAGCTGGCCTGGCTGGCATCGACGGTGATAACCGTGGGCTCGACGTTGAAGTGGCCCAGGTGCTTCACGAATTTCAGACAGCGCTGCACGCCAGCCCCGCCCGAAGGCGGCCAGTAGTAGGTGATGACGAGCAGACGCAGCGGACGGGAAGCAGACACGAAAACCGGGAGTAAAAAGCGAGCGGCGAAGGTACGCTGCTTGCCGGTTTTCGGCCTTTTGTAGGTAGTTTTACGTTTTAGTCGCTGTTGTTGCCCTTGTTTGTGATGGCTGATAATAATTCCGAAATTCTCGCGCTGCTCGCCGAATCACTACGGGCTGCCGACCGCGACCGCGAAGAAAACATGCACCGTTTCGAGCGTCTCACCGAAGTGATGGCCAATGGTTTTGACCGCGTTGAGGCGAAAATCAGCGAAACCAACGTGCGACTGGACCACCTGACCGGGCGCGTCGACCACCTGACTGAAGCGGTGCGCGAGTTAAAAACCGAAGTGAGTGCGCTTAAAACCGAAGTGAGCGAACTGAAAACCGACATGCGCGAAGTCAAAACTGACATCCGCGAAATCAAAGCGCAGGCGCAGGAAACCAACCGCCGCCTCACGAATACCTTCGGGCAGGTGGGCCAGCTCATCGAACAAACCAATGCCTCCGACCTGCGTCTCAGCCACGTCGAAACTGCCCAGCAGCCTTCCAACGCCGAACTCGATGCCCGCCCACAGGCCGTGGAAGAGCAGTTGCGTAAAGCTTCTTAGGCGCTGCCTATCAGCCCATCAGCAAATCAATTAATTAGCCAATCAAACCGTGTTTGACAATCTCTCCACCAAGCTCGACAGGGCCATTAAAACCCTCAAGGGCCAGGGCAGTATCTCCGAAATCAACGTTGCGGCCACCATCAAGGAAATCCGCCGTGCGCTGGTCGATGCCGACGTCAACTACAAGGTTGCCAAGGACGTAACCGACAAGATTAAGGATGCCGCCATGGGCCGCGACGTGCTCACGGCCGTGTCGCCGGGCCAGCTCATGGTCAAAATCGTCTACGATGAGCTCACCGAGCTCATGGGCGGCGAAAAGAAGGACATCGTCATCAAGGGCGAGCCGGCCGTGATTCTGCTCTCGGGCCTGCAGGGCTCGGGCAAAACCACGTTTGCCGGCAAGCTGGCCAACTATATCAAAAAGCAGGGCCGCGGCGTGCTGCTCGTGGCCTGCGACGTGTACCGCCCCGCCGCCATCGACCAGCTGAAAGTGCTCGGCGAGCAGATTGGCGTGGAAGTGTACGCGGAAGTCGAGAACAAGAACCCCGTTGAAATCTCGCGCAACGCCATCGACTACGCCAAAAAGAATGGCAAGAAGGTGGTGATTATCGACACCGCCGGCCGCCTGGCCGTGGACGAGCAGATGATGCGCGAAATTGAGGCCGTGAAAGCGGCCATCAACCCCAGCGAAACGCTGTTCGTGGTCGATTCCATGACCGGCCAGGATGCCGTGAACACCGCCAAAACCTTTAACGACCGCCTGAACTTCGACGGGGTGGTGCTCACCAAGCTCGACGGCGACTCGCGCGGCGGCGCGGCCCTCAGCATCCGGGCCGTGGTCGAAAAGCCCATCAAGTTCATCTCGACCGGTGAGAAGATGGACGCGCTCGACCTGTTCTATCCCGACCGCATGGCCCAGCGCATCATGGGCATGGGCGACGTGATTTCGCTGGTCGAGCGCGCCCAGATGCAGTTCGACGAGGAAGAGGCCAAGCGGATTGAGAAGAAAATCCGCAAAAACCAGTTCGACTTCAACGACTTCCTCGGCCAGCTCGAGCAAATCAAGAAGATGGGCAACATCAAGGATTTGATGGGCATGATTCCGGGCATGAGCAAGGCCATGAAGGACGTGGAAATCGACGACGACGCCTTCAAGCCCGTCGAGGCCATCATCCGCAGCATGACCAAGCAGGAGCGCGCCAACCCCGACCTGCTCAACGCCTCGCGCAAGCGCCGCGTGGCCAAGGGCTCGGGCACCGAACTACAGCAGGTGAACGACCTGATGAAGCAGTTCGAGCAGATGCGCAAGATGATGCGCACCATGAACAAGATGAGCCAGACCAAGGGCGGCATGGCCCAGATGGCTAAAATGATGGGCGGTATGCGCGGCGCCGGCGGCGGCATGATGGGCCGCTAGCCCAGCGGCGACTTTCAGCCAGAAACGCTCAGCGAAAAAGAGTCCGGACAGTTGTTCGGGCTCTTTTTTTTTGCCAGTACCATCGGAGCGCTTTTGCCGCGCTGCGATTAACTGGTAAATATGCCACCGATATGATTAAACTAATATTAACACCATGCAAAATATAGGGTAACAGCTTTGTGATGAAATATTTCGGGAGAATTCAGAGTTAGATGGAATCATTTGGTTTGATTGTTGTTGGGCTAATCGTGAAAGAATAGTTTTTTAAGGTGTTTTGGTATGGAAAGGGACGGGCTCATGGCTCGTCCTTTTTTTTGCGCTGGAAATGGGCCGGCGGCTGTAAGGTTGGGCACAGGCGGGCGTCAGGCAGACGGGAGCAGGAGCTACCTTGCATCCCGAATTCAGCTCTAAACCCGATTGTATGAAGCAGCTTGTCGAAAAGCACCCGTTGGCCATTCGCTGGTTTCACTGGGTCAATTTTCCGGTTCTTAGCCTGATGATTTGGAGCGGGATGTGGATTTACTGGGCCAACGACGTGTACCGCCTCGGCTGGGGCAACACTACCCTGTTCAAGTTCTTTCCGAAGTCGTTTTACCAGGCGTTTCACGTCGAACATAAGCTGGCCCAGGGCATGAGCTGGCACTTTGTGCTGATGTGGGTGTTTTTTCTCAATGGGCTGCTGTACGTGCTGTACACCATTTTTTCGGGCGAGTGGCGCTATCTGCTGCCCACCCGGCACTCCTTCAAAGAGGCTATTCTGGTGACGCTGCACGACCTCGGGCTGTACAAGAAGCCGCTGCCGGTGCGCAAGTTCAACGGTGCCCAGCAAATTGCCTACACCAGCGTAGTGCTCATGGGGCTGGGCTCGCTGCTCACGGGGCTGGCCATTTATAAGCCCACGCAGTTCGGCTGGCTCACGCAGCTGCTGGGCGGGTATGAGTTTGCGCGCATCCTGCACTTTGCGCTCACGGTGGGCTACGTGCTGTTTTTTATTGTGCACATTGCCCAGGTGGTGCGGGCCGGCTGGAATAATTTCCGGGCCATGGTAGCCGGATTTGAAATCGAAGAAGTGAACCCCGCCACTCACGAAATCGTGGCCGGCCCCGCGTCCCTGCCTACCGCCGACCCTTCCCTCACGCCCAATCAAGCCTAGCGGTATGTCCGACGCAAATTCAACTCCCGAAACCTCTGCCGGCCCGAATGCGCCGCTGCAATCGGAAGCCCAGGTGCTGGCCGAAGCCCGCCGCCGCTCGCGCCGCTCCTTTATCGGGCTGGGGCTGGCCGGCCTGGCGGGTCTGGGCGGCTGGAAATGGCTGGTTTCGCAGCCCGGCGATGCTGGCATTCCGCACCCGCTGCGCAAGGTGCTCGATGCCAACGGCCGCCTCAGCCACGCCTACCTTAAGGAAACCCGACTCGCGCCCGAGTTTGCCCGTAGCCGCGCCAGCACGCCGCGCGAAAACGGCGCTGTCGGCCTCGACCCGGAGTTGGATGCGGCGGCCTGGCGGCTGCGCGTGCAGGGCTATGGCAGCGGCAAAACCCAGGAGTTCACCCTGGCCGACATCCAGGCGCTGCCTAAAGTGGAGATGACAACCGAGCTAAAGTGCATTGAGGGCTGGAGCGTAGTAGTACACTGGGCCGGCGCGCGCCTGTCCGACTTCCTGGCCCGCTACCCGCTGGCCACCCGTAGCGGCCAGGCGGCCGACCCGCTGAACCCGCCCGCCGACTTCGCTCCCTTCCTCGGCATGCAAACCCCCGACGAAGCCTATTACGTGGGCCTCGACCGCGACACCGTGTTGCACCCCCAAACGCTGCTCTGCTACGAAATGAACGGGGCTCCGCTCACGGCTGGCCACGGCGCACCCCTGCGCCTGGTAACGCCGCTGAAGTACGGTATCAAACACCTCAAGCGCATCGGCACCATTTCATTTGCCGATACCCGCCCCAAAGACTACTGGGCTGAGCTGGGCTACGACTGGGACGCAGGGCATTAATAAGGGTAGGAGGGTGTGGGGGTAGGAAGTTTTTGGGGAAACTGAGTGAGAACCAAAAACAACTACTTCCCCATCCTCATACCCTAAATCAATGCACCACGCGCACTTCGTAGCGGGTGCCGCCGTCGGTGGCGGGCACCTGCCAGGCACCCACGCGGCTGGGGCCGTAGCCGAGGTTAATTTTCACCCACTCGTCGCGGGTGGGAAGCAGGGCCAGAATCTCCTGTTCGAGCTGCGCGATGCGCTTCCGCAGTTGCTCGGGTTGCTCGGCGACTGCCGCTGCCGTATCGGTTTGGGTGGCGCGGCGCAGGGCTTTCTCAGCTTCGATGAAGGCATCTACTTTTTGCACCAGCGGCTGAAGGTCGGGGTTGAGGTAGTCGAGGTTGGAGGCCATAAAAAATTGAGGGAGCTACAAGAATGAATTGCGGCCAGGGCGGCCACCGTATCCCGAACGCGGGCTGGTGGTGAAAGGATACAGCCAAGCCCTTGCCCCACTATTTAATGTTTGGCGGCGGCGGCAGCATAGGCGGGCGGTTGCGCTGGCATTTTTCGCCGCAGTATTTTACAGCTTCCCAGTTGGCGCGCCACTTTTTGCGGTACTCGAAAGGCCGGCCGCAGGTGAGGCAGATTTTGGTGGGCAGCTGGCCTTTGCGCAGTTTATTAGGAAGCATAGGATGGGGTAAACCGAAGCGGTAGCAGCCAAACGGCCGCGCCCACCCCGAAGTTTTAGGTAATTTTGGCCGCTGCAAGTAGCACGCAGCCGTTGCTGCGTTTTGCTGCCTCGGTTCCGCTGCAAGTACCCTGCCGCGTCACGCTACCCCGCTTCCCCGCTTTCTATGACTACGACTTCCGCGCCCGACGTGCTGGGCCAGGCCCTGCTCGACTATCACCACGGCCGCCTCCAGGCTACCCTCACCGTGCATTGCAGCGCGGCCGACGATGAGCCCCTGCCGGCCGCCTACTTCTTCCGCACCCTGCTGCAAATGCCCGAGCTGGAGCGCCTGGCCCTCGACGAATGCCGGGGCCGCGTGCTCGACCTCGGGGCCGGGGCCGGCTGCCACAGCCTGGAGCTGCAAAGCCGGGGCTTCACCCACGTGAAGGCCGTGGACGTATCGGCCGGTGCGGCCCAGGTGATGAGCGAGCGGGGCGTGCGTACCGTGGCGCGCCACGATTTGCTGGCCCCGCCCGCGCCCACCAAGCTGCCCTACGACACCATTCTGCTGCTGATGAATGGCCTGGGCCTGGCTGGCACCCTCGTCGGCCTCGACCGGTTTCTGGCCCACGCCCGCACCCTGCTGGCCCCCGGCGGCCAGATTCTGGCCACCTCGTCGGACGTGCGCTACCTGTACGAGGACGAGGACGGCTCCATCCGCATCAACCTCAATGGGCCTTATTACGGCGAAGTCGAGTACCGGCTCAGCTACAAGGGAAAATCCGGCGAGCCGTTCCCCTGGCTGTTTGTTGATGCAGCCCTGCTCAGCGACGCGGCCGAAACCGCCGGCTACTCCGCCGAGTTTCTCAGCCACGACGACGACGACCAGTACCTGGTGCGCCTAATGCCGCTGGGCTATTAGCAATGAGCAGTGAATAATGAACAGTGAATAATGAACAGTGAATAATGAACAGTGAGGGATTTACACCTGACGCGCAGGTTTGCAATTTCTCTTGGGTTTCACGGGTAATTGTTCACTGCTCACTGCTCACTGCTCACTGTTCACTGCCCATTATATACTGCCCACTATTAATTGAAAAAATGACCAACGCCACCACCTACCGCACCCGCTGGGCCGACATGGACCCCAACGGCCACATGCGCCACTCGGCCTACGCCGACTATGCCGCCGACCAACGCATTATCCTGCTGGCTGCCTGGGGCTACGACATCAAGGAGTTTGCCCGGCTGCGGCTGGGGCCGATTCTATTCCGGGAGGAAACCGTGTTCCGCAAGGAAGTGCATATTGGCGAGGAAATCCTCGTTGATAGCCGCTTGTTGAGCGTGAATGAGGACGGTACCCGCTGGAGCATCCTGCACACTATCTACAAAGCCGATGGCCGGCTGGCCGCCACCGTCACCGTTGATGGGGCTTGGCTCGACCTCGAAAAGCGCAAGCTCACCACGCCCCCGGCCGCGTTGGCGGAAGCCTTCCGGGCGCTGCCGCGCTACGAAGCGCCAGCCAATCAGGTCTAAGCTTGCGCGTCGACCGGGCGGGGTACGCGGCCGGGGCGCAGGGCTTTGGTGATGCGCGCCATCTGCTGCTGATGGTGCAGGAGATGGTCTACCAAATGCTCCATCACCTGGTAAATAGTGATGCGGCCCGAGCGCGGATGCGGAAATACGGCCCGGTGCATCTGCCGACTCGGAAACTCGTTGAGCAGCTGTTCGAGCTGGCGGCGCGAGGCTTCCCAGGTTTTGCGCATTTCGGGCAAGGTGGGCACTTCGCCGGTATCGGTAAGCGTCGCTACGCCGCGTGGCGCTTTAAATTTTAAGCCGGGCAGGCGAAGCATCAGGCGCACAAACTGCACCCGCAGGCGGGTAAAAAAGTCCACTTTCGGCAGGGATTCTTCGGCATTCAGCTTTTTCTGAATGTAGCTGATGATGTTGCCCTCGATGAAGAGCAGGTGATGCACCACCTGCACTGCCGACCAGTGGCCGACGGCCGGGGCCTTTGCCTGGTCGGGACCCAATGCTTCGGCTGCGGCCAGCAGCTGCTCGGTGGCACGTTCGAGGTGTTCGAATTTGAGGTGGAGGCGGTGGTTCATGGCGGGTGGGAACGCAGTAATAGGGCTTGGCGGGCAATGCCGGGGCAAAAGGTACGGCAACAAACCCGGAGCCGCCGGCCGGCGCGCCCGTTTTCGGGCAGCCCCGGCTGCTGGCCCCACGCCCAACTTGCGCAGGGTGGCTAGTTTTACGGTATTGATGCCTACTTCGATTTCACAACTGCATAAGCCTTGGTCGGCCCACTGGCGCGTGCTGGCCACGCTGGCCCTCTACGCCGCCTACCTGCCGCTGAGCGGCTACGGCCCCGGCCAGTTGCGCTTCGACGCGGCCGAATACTGGGAGCTGTCGCTGAAATTCACGCAGCACGGCGGGTTTTCGCTGCTGGCCTTCGACGAGCCGCTGCGCGGCTACCTCGGCCCACTGCTGATTCTGCCGGCCCGCCTGCTCTGCCACCTCACCGGCTGGAGCATGCTCACCGGGGCGCGGGTGCTGGGGGCCGGCTGGGCGGCGGCGCTGTTTGGCTTGGCCCTGCCCGAGCTGTGGGCGCGCGCCACCGGCCGGCCCCTGAGCGGCGGCCGCTGGCTGGCCCTGCTGGCCCTGGGTTTTTTATTCTGGCGCGACTATTTCAACTTCACTCTCAGCGACATGCCGGCCCTGAGCCTGCTGCTGCTCGGGCTGCTGGCCCTGGGCCGACGCGGCTGGGGCTGGGCTGCGGTGGCGGGTGCGCTGCTGGCCGGGGCGGTCAACATCCGGCCAATTTATGTGGCGGCCCTGCCGGGCATCGTCGCCCTGGTGCTGCTGGGGTGGGCCGGCGCGCGGCATGGGCGGCAGCAAGCGGGTGTACTGGCCGCTTTGGCCGCTGGCGCGGCGCTGGTGCTGCTGCCGCAGCTGCTCATCAACCAGCGTTTTTTCGGGCAGCGCAGCCCGCTGGTGCTGGCACAGCGGCCTGGCACCGCGCCGCTCTACCTGCGGCAGCTGAGCTGGGGCACGGCATTTCAGCGCTACGAAACCAGCCTGATTCCCGCCATTCCCCGCTCGTTGGTATATGCCGACTCGGCCGGGCAGCGGGCGCTGGC
The DNA here is from genome assembly GCA_030853845.1 of Bacteroidota bacterium. Lineage (GTDB taxonomy): Bacteria > Bacteroidota > Bacteroidia > Cytophagales > Hymenobacteraceae > Hymenobacter. Next base: position 11,492 of record JALYUI010000482.1, read on the forward strand.
GAACGTGCCCGGTGGCCGCTTCGGCAGCTACGGCCAGTTTCTGGATTTCGCGGTGGCCCACCCGCTGAGCACGGCGGCGCGCTACGCCCGCCATCTGTTCAACGGGCTCGATATCCGCTACCCCACGCCCTATCCGACGCGGCTACACCCGCCCGGGCAGGCACTGCTGCGGCTGCTGAATTATGCCCTGCTGGGTTTGGGGCTGAGCCTGATTTTCGGGGGGAGCAAGCGCAGAACAAGCAGCTCCAGCAGCAATGCACTGGTACTGCCCGTCGAAGAAATTACCCCTCAAACCACCATTTCACCAGCCCAGAAATCAGAAGCAATGGCCCTGCTGTTGGCCCTGCTGTTGGCCCTGCTGTTGCCGTGCCTGCTGACACTGCCGACGCTGCTGGAGTGCCGGTTTCTGCTGCCGCTGCATCTGCTGCTGCTCACCGGAATAGCCGCTTGCTGGCGTCCGGGCGCGTGGTGGCGGCAGCCGGGCTCGCCCGGCCGGCGGCTGGCAGTCCTGGGCCTGTTGGGCATTTGGATGTGGGGCTGCTGGCAGCTGTCGGAAGCCACGGCCGGGCAGCAGCGGCCGCCGCGCGAGGCCCCGGAGTGACGCTGCGCTTAATGAAGAAAGAGGAATGAAGAAAGGCCAATCGGTCATTCTTCATTCCTCTTTCTTCATTAAGCGCAGCGTTTAAACCTTGGCGTAGGTCACTTCCTTCACGGCTTTGACCACGCGGGCCACGTTGGGCAGCGAGGCTTCGATGAGGGTGGGGGCGTAGGGCAGGGGCACATCGGCGCAGGTGATGCGGATAACGGGCGCGTCGAGGTAGTCGAAGGCGCGGCGCTGCACGATGTAGGCCAGCTCGCCCGAGATGCTGGCCAGCGGCCAGGCCTCTTCGATAACCACCATGCGGTTGGTTTTCTTCACCGACGTGATGAGCGTGTCGTAGTCAATCGGGCGCACCGAGCGCAGGTCGATTACTTCGGCTTCGATGCCTTCCTTGGCCAGCTCGTCGGCGGCTTCGTAGGCCAGCTTCATCATCTTGCCGAAGCTCACCAGCGTAACGTGCTTGCCCTGACGCACCACGTTGGCTTTGCCGATTTCGAGCAGGTATTCCTCTTCGGGCACTTCGCCCTTGTCGCCGTACATCAGCTCCGACTCCATGAAAATAACCGGGTCGGGGTCGCGGATGGCAGATTTCAGCAGGCCCTTGGCTTCATAAGGATTCGAGGGAATCACCACTTTCAGGCCGGGGGTGTTGGCAAACCAGTTCTCGAAGTTCTGCGAGTGCTGGCTGCTGAGCATGCCGGCGTTGCCGGTGGGGCCGCGAAATACGATGGGGCAGGAATACTGCCCGCCCGACATCGAATAAAGCTTGGCGGCCGAGTTAATCACCTGGTCGATGGCCACCAGCGAGAAGTTGAAGGTCATGAATTCGATGACCGGAATCAGGCCGTTGGCGGCCGCACCCACGCCGATGCCGGCGAAGCCCAGCTCGGCAATCGGGGTGTCAATCACCCGCTCCGGCCCGAACTCGTCAAGCATGCCCTGGCTCACTTTGTAGGCTCCGTTGTACTCGGCCACTTCTTCGCCCATCAGGAACACCCGCGGGTCGCGGCGCATTTCCTCGGACAGGGCCTCGCGCAAGGCCTCACGGAATTGAATCTGACGCATGTTTTTCAGTTGAATAAAGCCGCATTCGGGCCGTTGGGCAAAGCTACGACAGGGCAGGGCGTTGGGCAAGCCTGGGGTAGGAGGGTAAGGGGGTAGGAGGGTAGGAGGGTAAAGACATTCAGCGCCTCCTACCCCCTTACCCTCCTGCCCCCACACCCTCGTGCCCTACCGCAGCGCCTCTTTAAACACCTTGCTCTGCGCGTAATCCTGAAACTCCAGGTCCTCGACGGCGCGCTGGGTGTAGTGGCGGTCGAGGGCCACGGCCTGCTTGAGCAGGGAGCCCATGGTGGTTTCGTCGTGCTGGCGAGCGGCTACTAAGGCCAGGCCGTAGAGGGGCGCGGCGGCGGTGGGGCGCAGGCTTTGGGCCAGGTGGTATTGGGTTTGGGCCAGCTCGTAGTGCTCGCGGCCCACTTCGATGAGGGCGGTGTTGAGGGCGTTCTGGTAGCTGGGGCCGGCGTATTGCAGGTTGCGCAGGGCTTCGTCGGGCTGGCCGATTTCTATTTCCAGCGCGGCGCGGTCCGAGAAAATCTTGCGCAGCAACGCCCGGTCGCCGCCCTGCTTAATGGCGTAGTCGTAGTTCTGGAGGGCTTCGAGACGGTCGCCGGCGCGGTGATAGGCGGTGGCGGCGTGGTAGAAGAATTCGGCCGACGGGTGGCGGTGGGCGGCCAGGGTGAAGTTGGTGGCCGCACGCCGGTAATACGCTTGCTGGACTTTTGGCAGCGGTTCCTTTTCGGCACGCAGCAGCAACACCACGCCCAGGTTGTGGAAGGCTTCCCAGCTGCCCGTGGTAGCCGCCGACGTTTCGTAGATGCGCTGCTTCTCGGCCAGCAGCGGGGTGAGGGTGGCTGAGTAGCGCAGCTCCTCGGGCGTGAGGGCGTCGGCCTCCAGCTGCTTGTCGACAATCTTTTTCGAGAGCAGGTACAGCTCCGAGTCGTAACGGTCGGGGGTGGTGTAGCTCACGGCCACCGTGCCGTAGCGCAGCACGGGGTACACGTACAGCTCCAGGTATTCGAAAAAAGACAGGCGATGCAGGGCTTTTTCTTTGGTTTCGAAGCTGCCCTTGGTGTCGTTGATGACGGTGACAACCGAGTCAATCTGGTCAGCTTTAAGGGCTGAGGCGCTGACCTTCTGCATAAACGTGTCCCACTTGCGCACGTAGGCCACGGTATCGAAATGAATGGCCTCGTTCTTATTCAGGTAGGAGAAATTTTTGACGCGCTGCTTGTAGTAGTAGAGCAGCATGCGCACGCGCTTGCTGGCCAGCAGGCGGTTGTGGGCGTCGGTCGAGTCGGGCGAGTGGCCGGCAATGATGAGCACCTGCCGGGTGCGCTGGTTGGCGTCAATCAGGTCTTCGAGGGCCTGCACGTTGGTGCCCAGGTAGCCCCGGATAAACCACTGGTCCGCATCGAAGAAGAAGGGCAGCACGCGGGTGCCGCTCAGCACGTTGCTGGCGTGTTCGGGCAGCAGCGTCAGCACGGTGTCTTCGCGGAACACGAGGCGGGCGGGGTCGGCGATGCCGCGGGCCACGCGCACATCGGCGGGGGCGCGCAGGGTGTGGCCGTTCTTTTTTAGCTCGCGCACCTGGGCGTGGGCCAGCAGCTCGCCGGGGTTGCGGCCGGGCGTGTTGGGGATGGTGAACTTCTGGGTGGCTACGAGCAGATTCTTGTGCTCGTCGTCGTACACGTAGTTGCCGGGCGTGAAGCTGAGGCGGCCGAGGGTGTCTTCGCGCAGACCGTGCTCGTAGCGGTAGCGCAGCAGCAGCTCATAGGCCACGCCCTTGTGCAGGTGAGCGGCGGGTACTTTGGCTACCACCTCGAAAGGGACGGCCTCGCCCGAAGCCGTGAGCACCGGCGGGCGGGTAACCACCACGCGGCCGGCTTCGGCCTGTTGCAGCACGTGGGCCAGCGGCGAGCAGGAAGCCAGCAGTACAGGGGCTGCCAGCAGCCCACGGGCCAGGGGCCGCAAAAAAATTAGCATTAAATCGCGCAACTATTCAGAAACGTAAACCGGCCCTATCAACGTAATAACCGTTCATTTAGTCGGGCCGGGAGCGGCGAAATTACACTGCCCAGCTTGCCCTCACCTGTTGCCGGACGTATCTTAGCCCTGACAAACTGTTTTTCGCCAGCCGATTATGCCCATGAAACGCTTCACCGACTACCTCGAATCACAGTCTTTTGGCCTCTGCTCGGCCCTGGCCCGGCAGTGGGGTTTCAGCACCCGCAGCGTCCGGCTGTCGTTCGTGTACGCTTCCTTTTTCACGTTTGGCTCGCCCATCGTGCTCTACTTCGCCGGGGCATTCTGGATGAACGTGCGCCGGGCCATGCGCCAGCAGCGCAGCACCGTTTGGGATTTATAGCGCTGGGCTTTCCGATTGGTTACGGGGTGGTTTTTTCCGGCTCGGCAGCGGCTGGCTCGGTGGCTTCGAGTGGGCGGCCGGCGTTTTCGGCACGCAGCTTTTCCTGGCGCTTGAGCTCGCGGTGACGGTAGCCCTCGTTTTTGGTCGATTTCCGCTTCTTGGTTTTATGCGAGCCGGCGTGCTTCACATTCTTGTCGGAATGCTCAGCCTTTTTTGTGCGCGACTTGCTGACGTGCCCGATGCGATGGAACCACTGCGCGGCGGCCGGAGCACTCGAAAGTAATACCAGGCACAGGCCGGCGAATAGAATAAGCAGGGATTTTCTCATCGGATGGGAATTTTTCAGGAGGTCATCTCGCGCAAAGTTTCGCTGAGTTTAAAAAT
>JALYUI010000576.1 GCA_030853845.1 Bacteroidota bacterium
CGTGCAGGCGCAGCACAATTACGCCCTGGCTCACGAGGTGGTCGGCGAGGCTGCCGAGGAGCTGGTTGTCGGGGGCGAACGGGTTGCGCTCGTCGGTGCCGTGCTCGGGCAGCAGCACAGCGGCGGCAAATGGCCCGGGGCCGTTGGGCAGCCGCAGCTGGCCACTGAGGCGCACCCCGCCGGCCGGCGAAACCAGCACTACTTGCTCGACTCGGTCGGAGGGCCGGGCCACTGCGGTGAGGGCCGTGAAGCCAGCGAGGAAGACAGCGAGGAAAAAGCGAAACGGGCGCATGGAGGCGGGGCATTCCCCGGCCGGTCCGTCAATCGGCTGACGGGGCGGCTGGTGAAACGCTGCGCAAAGCTGCACCACCCGCTTTGCGGGGCCGGGAGTTTCCGTTCAACCCGGGCCGCCGAACGTTTTAGCCGGGCATTTACCCCACGAATGAAAAGCCGGAATTCCCGAATCGGGTCGCTGCTCCTATTTCCAGACGGCTACCCCGGGCTACCCGCCCGTCCAGGTGCCGGCCAGCCAGTGCAGCAGCCCCAGCATAGCCCCATCAAACAGGAGCAAAAAGCCCCCCTGCACCCACAGCGCCCGCCCGTAGCCGAGCAGCCGCTCGGGGCGCGCCACGCCGGGCCAGGCGGCGCGCCGGCGCAGGTAGCTGCCCGCTAGCACGTACAGCACATCGAGCGCTGCATTGCCGCCAAACAGCATTTCGTAGCTGTGCTGGGTATCGAGCAGCTGGGCCGCGTCGAGGCCGGTGGGGAGCCTAAAGTGCAGGTGCAGAATGCCCCAGGCGGCCAGCGCGGCATTCACCAGGTTCCACAGCACGTTCATACTGTGGAAGTGGAAGGGCTCGTAGCGGCGGTCGGCGTGGGCCAGGTAGTAGCCGCCGCCAATCAGGTTCAGCAGCACCCAGGCCGCGAGCACGGCCAGCGCCTGCCCCAACAGGTGCTCGCGCTGCATAAACTGCGTGGCCAGCGCGGCGGCCGAGGCGGGTGGCAGCATCAGCCGGGGCTATTTGCGGTAGCCAATGCCCAGGTACACCTGTAGCGTCTGGTTGCGCACGTTGCCATTGGTGGTAATGGCCGTGGTGCCGTATTTCAGGCTGGCCCCGCTCTGGTAGAGGTCGGCCAGGCTCAGCTCATAGCGCACGCCCAGGCGGCCCAGGCCCAGGCGGGCTTCGGCCCCGCCCACTACGCCGTAGTCGAGGCTGTTGTAGCCGTTGGCTTTCAGGTCGAGGTTCTGGCCGTCGCGCAGCACTTTGGTGAGCACCCCCACCTGCGGCCCCAGGTGGAAGCTGAGCGTTTCGGTAAGGTTGCCCACGAACATCACCGGCAGCTCAATGTAGTCGAGGCGGTTGTCGAACCCTTGGTAGGTGGTGGTAACGGCTGTGGCACCCGAGCCCGTCGTCACCGAGCCGGCATCGGTGTGGTAGCCTTTGCGCGAGTACAGCACTTCAATCTGGAGCGAAGCAAAGTTGTTGAAGCCAAACTGCGTATACACCCCGGCGTTGAAGGCCTTCAGGGAGTTGGCATTGGGTACCAGGTTGGTGTCGCTGCCCTTCACGTAGGCCACATTGTAGCCGCCCTTGATGCCCACGCCGGTATTGCGCGATTCGTTGCCGCTGGAGCCGCTGGCGTAGTCGGTTGAGCTCATGCCGCCCTGGGCGAAAGCGGGGGTGGCGGCTGCGGCCGCCAGGGTCAGAAACAGAATAGTCTTTTTCATCAGTATTGCAGGAAAGCGGTTAAGTAACTGGTCGGGCACTCCCGACCAACTATGAAACGATACGTTGATACAAAAATAGAGGCCCATGAGGCCTCTATTTTTGTGCGGAGATTAAAAATTTCAATCGTGAGCTATTGCCGCAGGCCCAGCGATACGTAGAGTTGTATCACCTGATTGTGAACCGCCGGATTTGTGTAATACTGCACCGGGCTGCTGCCCGTGTAGGCATATTTGGTGTTGGTATCGAAAATTTTGCCAAACGACAGGTCGTAGCGGGCACCAATGCGGGCCGGACCCACACGATAGGCCGCGCCGACAATGCCCCCGAAGTCCAACGTGTTGAAACCATTTTCAGCCAGGCCAAGTATTTTATCTCCCGATTTCGCATTAGTGAGCAGCGACACCTGCGGGCCGATGTGCACAGCGAAATTATCGGTCAGGTTGGCTACATAAAGAATCGGCAGCTCAAAGTAGGTCATCTTGGTGGCCTGGTTGGTTTTCACCTGCTGCGTACCGTTGTAGGACGTTACGTCAGAGTTATAGCCCTTACGGTTGTACAGCAGCTCCACCATAACGGAAGAAAAGTTGTTGAAGCCAAACTGGCCATATACCCCAGCATGAAAGTCGTGGTAGGCCGAGCCATTGGGAATATCGTCGCCGTAGGGCCGCGAGAAGTTGTAGCCGCCTTTAATACCGAAGCCGGTATTGCCGGAATCGGTCGACTTACCGCCGGTGTAGTCTTTGGAAGAAAGAGTACCGCCCGGGCGGGCCTGGGCCATGGCAGCTGTTGAGGAAGTAGCGGCCAATAATAGTAGCAGAAGAGTCTTTTTCATGGGGTATGGGTGTAAATGGGGCGCGATTGCGGCTCCCGGATAAGACGAGGGAATCATTATTCCCGCTTTGCCCTATACTTTGCCCAGACCAGAAGGTTGCCTGTGGCAGCCATCGGGAGTAAAAAAAACGCCGTTGCTGCATACTTCAGGGCAATGTGCTACCTTTGGCCCGGCACCGGCTTCTGGCCTGTTAGCCCGCCCGGGGAGTTAGCTCAGTTGGTTCAGAGCGCCACCCTGACACGGTGGAGGTCGTTGGTTCGAGCCCAATACTCCTCACTAAAACCCTCCCGGCATCGCGCGGGGAGGGTTTTTTGTTGATTAGCCAATGCGCGCCGGGAGCGGAAACGGTAGTATGTTTGCGCCTCACCCCCAACTGGCCGCTTCTCTGCTTATGCTTATCGCCATTCTCCTGCCCGGCATCTCGATGATTCTTAACGGCCACATCTTCAAGGGTATTGTCTGCGGCATCCTGCATCTTACCCTCATCGGCTGGATTCCGGCGGCCATCTGGGCCGTGGCCTCGCGCAGCCAAGACCTGGCGGAGCGGCGCCACCGCGAAACCTTGGAGGTGCTGGCCCAACAGGCCCGTTACCGGAGCTGAGCCCGGTAGGAAAGAACTGCGCCCGGCCCCAGCGCAACCGGCAACCGGACGAGCCGATTCTGTCGCCGGCAAAAAAGCCCCGTGCAGCATCGGCCGGGGCTCTTTTGTGATGTCTCTGGGGTTTCCTCAGCTTTGCCAGCAGCTGGTGGGCGTATTCGCGACAGCAAGAAGCACAGTGGCCCGCACATTGGCAATAGCTGTGCCTGATTTCTGTAATTAATAAATTGCGAAGCCCCAAAGCCCGAGGCCCCGCGGCCGAATTTTGCGTCCCATGTTTTCCATTGCCAACGCCCCCTGCTACGCCCACCCGCTGCCAGCCGGCCACCGCTTCCCCATGCTGAAGTACGAACTGCTCCCTGAGCAGTTGCTGCATGATGGTACCGCCACTGCGGCCGACTTTTTCGTGGCCCAGCCTCCGCCCGACGAGGATATCCTGCGCGTGCACGATGCCGGCTACTACCAGCGCCTGCGCACCGGCCAGCTTACCCGGCAGGAAGAGCGCGCCACCGGCTTCCCGTGGTCGCGCGAGCTGTTCGAGCGCGAAATCACCATCCTGGGCGGCACCATTGAATGCGCGCGTCGGGCGCTGGTCCACGGCATTGCCTTCAACATTGCGGGCGGCACGCACCACGCCTTCCGCGACCGGGGCGAGGGCTTCTGTCTGCTCAACGACCAGGCCGCCGCTGCCGCCTGGCTGCTGGCCCACGGCCACGCCCGCCAGGTGCTGATAGTGGACCTCGACGTGCACCAGGGCAACGGCACGGCCGCCATTTTCCGCCACGAGCCGCGCGTGTTCACCTTCTCCATGCACGGCGGCCGCAACTACCCCGCCCGCAAAGAGCCGTCCGACCTCGACCTGCCCCTGCCCGACGCCACCGACGACCCCACGTACCTCGCCCTGCTGGCCGAAACCCTGCCCCGCCTGCTGGCCGAAGTGCAGCCCGATTTCGTGTTCTACCTGGCCGGTGTCGACGTGCTGGCCACCGATAAGCTGGGCCACCTCGCCCTCAGCCGCGAAGGCTGCCGTCGGCGCGACGAGCTGGTGCTCAGCCTTTGCCACCAGTACCAGTTGCCCGTGGTCGTATGCATGGGCGGCGGCTACTCCGAAGGCATCATCGACATCGTGGAAGCCCACGCCAACACCTTTCGCGTAGCGGCAGGGCTTTTCAGTTAACAGTTATCAATTAACAGTTATCAGCTGTTCAACTGACCTAACCAAGGCTGTTTAAACAGCTGTTAACTGCTAACTGTTAATTGATAACTGTTAACTGATAATCAATTGCCAGCGGAAGGCCCAGCGCCAGCGCAGCTCGTAGCGCTCGATGCCCGCCCGGGCCAGTAGCGCCACCCAATCGGCGCGGCGGAAGGCCCGGGCCACGGATAGCGGCGCATCATGCCGCACCAGGTAGGAGCCGCCCAGCAGCCGCGTCAGCCACTTGATGCTGTAGTAGGCCAGCCAGTGCCGGTGCAGGTCGTTGATGACCACGGCCAGCCCGGCCTGCTGCTGCCACTGTCGCAGCAGTGTCACCAGCTCCTCATCGGTAAAATGGTGGCAGAACAGGCTGCACGTCAACACGTCGAACGGCTCGACCTGAAATTCTTCGGAAAAAATATCAAACTGCCGGAAGCTGATTTCGGGATATTCGCCGCTTTTGGCGGCCGCGTATTCCAGCATGAAGGCATTGGCGTCGATGCCCGTGAGCTCTACCGCCACGTGGTTTCTGCGGGTCCAGCGGGCCAGGTGGCGCAGGGTGTCGCCGCCGCCGCTGCCCAGGTCGGCCACCCGCAGGGGCCGCCCGGCCGGGAAGCGGGACCGCAGCCGGCGCAGGGCATCGAGCACCGGCTGGTAGCCGCCCAGCCAGGTATTGATGGTTTCGAGCTCGTCGAGGTTCTGGCGCAGGGCATCGGTGGCCAGCGTCAGGTCGTCCATCAGTTCGGGACCGGGCGCTCTTTCAGTTAACATTCAACAGTTATCAGTGAACAGTTGCCAGGATGGCTTCCGTCGGTTGATGGGCGGCCTCATTGCCAATTTCTGCTCTATTAACTGCTAATTGTTCATTGCTCACTGCTAACTGCAAAAGCATGGCCTCCATCGTCAGGCCCGGGCCGAAGGCGAAGCTCAGTACCGGCGCGCCGTTGTCGGCCGGGGTGGCGGTGGCCAGCACCTCGCGCAGCACAAACAGCACCGTGGCCGACGACATATTGCCGTAGTTGCGCAGCACGTGGTAGGCGTGGCGGTTGTCGTCGCGGGTCAGCCCGAGCTCGGTTTCGATGGTTTCCAGAATCTTGCGCCCGCCGGGGTGAATGGCGAAGTGCCGGATGTCGCCCAGCTGCACCGGCAGGCTGGCCAGCAGCCCATCGGTCAGCTTGCCAATGCCGCGCTGAATGAGCTTGGGCACGTAGCTGCTCAGCGTCATCTCAAACCCAAAGTCGTTGATGTGCCAGGCCATGTCGTCGTGGCCGTCGGGTTCCAGCCCGCAGTGGAAGCCCTGCATTTCGAGGCTGGGCACGCCGGCGGGCAGGGGCCGTCCCTGCACCAGGCAGGCCGCCGCGCCGTCGCCAAACAGCGCGTTGCTCACGAGGTGGTCTTCCTCGGGGCTTTTTTGGAAGTGCAGCGTGCACAGCTCTACGCTCACAATCAGCACGCGGGCCTCGGCATCGGCCCGGCAGAAGGCATCGGCCAGCTTCAGGGCATTCACGGCCGCGTAGCAGCCCATAAAGTTCACGCAGGTGCGGCGCACGTCGGGCCGCAGGCCCAGGGCCTGCACCAGCTCAATGTCGAGGCCCGGCGCGTACATGCCCGTGCAGCTCACCGTCACGAGGTGGGTAATGCCGGCCAGGTCGAACTCGGGCACCTGGCGCAGCGCGTCGCGCACGGCTTCCACGGCGAGGGGCAGGGCTTCGCGGCGATACACTGCCATGCGCTGCCCCACGCTCGGAAAGGGCTCCAGATTAGCCGTATTGGGGAAAAACGTGTAGTCGCCCAACGCCCGGCCGTAGTCGGGCAGCACCGAATAGCGGTGCTCGATACCCGACACCCGGTACAGGGCGCGCAGCTTGCGCGTAGCATTTTCATCAAAAGCCAGCGCCCGCGCCATGAAGTCCGCAATCTGCGGCTGCGCAATACGATGGACAGGGTTAGCAGTGCCGATGGCACCTAAATAACTCGGCATGCCGGAAATAGCTTAGAAAGTCGGATAAGGTAGTGTCTGGTAGTCGCAACTGTGGCCGCGCCTCCAGGGTTTACTTAAGTACGGTAAAACAAGCACCGGTATCGGTGGCTTCGGCAAAATTGTGCCAATAACATTCTGGCGTGGCATAGTTCCGGGCCGCTGTCCGAGGCTAAAACGGCTTGCCGTGGGTGCGCTTCATGAGCGCGCGCACGCCTCCGGGCCAGTGGCGCAGGCCATCCACCACCAGCTCGCTCAGCACCGGCCCGCCAAACAGGCGCTGCACCGCCCGGCCCACCCGCAGCCGCGCCCCAAAAGCCGCCTGCCAGGCCCGAGCGTAGTGGTTTTCCAACTGCGGGCGGGTGGTGTGGCCAGCCAGGAAATCGTGGGCTGCCGCCGCGCCCAGCGCCGCGCCATGCAGGGCCATGGCCATGCCGTTGCCGCACAGGGGCGTAATGAGGCCGGCCGCGTCGCCGCACATCAGCACGTGCTGCTCGACGGGTTTTTTGGGGGCGAAGGAAATTTCGCTGATGACCTCGGGCTGCGAGTACAGCATCTCGGCGTTAGTCAGAATCTCGCGCAGGCGCGGGTTGCGGCCCAATACCTCGGCCTCCATGGCCGGAATGCTGCCGTGCCGCTTCAGGTTGCGGCGGGTGGTGAGGTAGCAGAAGCACAGCTTGTCGTCCTCAATGGCCGAAATGCCGGCGTAGCCGTCGGCAAAGTTGTGCAGCGCAATCAGGTCGCGGGCAAAGCCGGGCAGGCGCAGGTGGTATTTCACGCCCAGGTAGGGCGAGCGTTGGCCGAAAAAGTCGCGCTGTAGCTGCCGGTCGAGGGTGGCGCGCTTGCCGTAGGTGCCCAACACCACGCGCGCCGTCAGCTCCCGGCCGTCGGCCAGCGTCACCAGGTGGCGGTCGGCAGCCGGGTCGAAGGCCACGTCGGTCACGGTGCTTTTCAGGTGGAAAACCACGCCCCGGGCCTCAGCCAGGCGGTACAGGAAATCGTCGAGCACGTAGCGGCTCACCCCAAAGCCGCCCAAATCGAGCGGGCAGTGCAGGCTGCGGCCGGCGGGCGAGGTCAGCTCGAAGCGGGAGATGGCGGCCGGGGCCAGCGGGGCGGGGTCGGCCCCGAGGCGGCGCAGGTAGGGCAGCACCTCATTGCTCACATACTCGCCGCACACTTTATGAAACGGGTACTGCTTGCGCTCCACCAGCGTGACGAGGTGGCCGCGCTGGCGCAGGTCGAGGGCGGCGGCCAGGCCGGCCAGCCCGCCACCAATTAGTAATACATCCACAAATTCTGGTCGGCTAAATAACTGTAATAAGGGCGAATGAAGCAGGATTCATCGGGGTTTTTGTATATACATGCAAATACATCCGTTTCCGTGCCTTATTTTTGTAAACCAAATACGGGTTTATTCGTTAATTCTGAGTGTCTGCCGCTTGCCGCAGCCGCTTCACTACAAGAGCAATATGATGCAACGCTACTTATTTACTTTATTAATTGGTGCCTGCCTGGGTCTCGGCCTGGCTCCGGTGCTGCCCGCCGCCACGGCGGAAGCGGCCATTGCCCGGCACCGGCCCGGCCAGCAAGGCAAACCCGGCGACGAAAATAAGACCCTGCTGGTGTACCCCAACCCCAGCACCGGCATCGTCCACCTCACCATCAACAACCTGCAGGGCAAAAAAGTCGAGTTGAGCGTGCTCAACGTCATCGGCTCGGTGCTGTACCGCGAAACGCTCACCGAGCTCAACGACCGGTACACCAAAATGCTCGACCTCAGTAAATTCTCCAACGGCCTGTACTACATCCGCATCGAGTCGGACAATACCAGCCAGATGAGCAAGCTTGTTATCCGCTAATCAATTTCGGCCTTACCCACACAAAAAAAGCAGCCCGTCAGGCTGCTTTTTTTGTGTCCGAATCAATCGGAATCTACTGGACGCGCACTGGTACAGGGGTCAGCATTTCTTTAACGTTCGAAGCAGTTTTGAGCGCGAGGATGGCCGTAGCGAGGAGCAGGCCGAGCATGAAGATAAGCATGATGAATAAGAGGAATGGCGGTTGAATAACGGGCGCTGCCCCACGGGGCAAAGTCTCTGCTGCTTCAACCCCGAAAGGCCGGAGCAGGTTTCAATAAGATTCCGGCATTTGCGCGGAGGAGGTGCGGCGGGCAAACGTGGCATCCAGCGCAGCCACAACGCGGCAGGCATCGGTGCCGGCCCCATTCAGCAGGGCCGAGCCGCGCGAGTTCAGCCAGGGCAGCCCCAGAAAGGCCACCCCCGGCGCGGCCGTGAGGCCCTGCTCGTGCCGGGGCGCGCCGTCAGGGCCGATGATGGGCAGCTCAACCCAGCCGAAGTCGGGCCGGAAGCCGGTGGCCCACACCACGGCATCGAGCGGGGCCGTGGTCGCCAATAGGCCCTGGAGGCGGCCGCCCGGCAGCACGCCCGTGGCCCGGCCCACGAAG
>JALYUI010000483.1 GCA_030853845.1 Bacteroidota bacterium
ATTGCGCCGCTGCTGCTGCTGCCGCTGCTCGAAAACGCCTTCCGCCACGGCACCGGCCCGGGCGTGGAGTGCCCCTGGGTGAGCCTCGACGTGGTGGTGAAGCCGGGGGCCATCAGCTGCAAAGTCATCAACAGCCGGACCGAGGGCGCGCCGGCCGGGGCCGAGGGCGCGGGGCTGAGCCGCCTGCGGCAGCGGCTGGCGCACCTGTATCCGCAGCGGCACAGCCTGAAAATCGTGGCGGAGCCCGACACGTTTCTGGCCCATCTCAAGCTGCAAACCACGCCGACCGATATTTCCGCAGTCCTTCGCGGTACGGCGGCGCAACCGGCCCGCGTCGTCCCTATTTCTTTCTAAATCCGCCATGAAACTGCACTGCTTACTGGTTGACGACGAGCCCCCGGCGCTGGAAGTGCTCGAATCGTACGTGCGCGAAGTGGCCCACCTCGAGCTGGTGGGTACCTGCGGCAACGCCCTCGAAGCCTTCGGCGTGCTCCAGCAGCAGCCCGTCGATTTGCTGTTTCTCGACATTAAGATGCCCAAGATGCTGGGCACCGATTTCCTGCGCAGCCTGCGCCACCCGCCGCAGGTCATCTTCACCACCGCCTACCGCGAGTACGCCTTCGAGGGTTTCGAGCTCGATGCCATGGACTACCTGCTCAAGCCCATCTCGCTCGACCGCTTCCTGAAAGCCGTAGCCAAAGTGAGCCGAGCCGACGCCGCCCCGCCTGCCCCGCCCGAGCCCGCCGCCGTGGCCAACCCCGACGCCTTCCTGTATTTCCGCATCGACCGCAAGATGGTGAAAGTGACGCTGCGCGACATTCTCTACATCGAAGGGCTGAAGGATTACGTGAAAATCCACCTCGTATCCGGCCCGGCGCTGGTGGTGAAGCAAACCATCAATGGCATGGAAGAAAAGCTGTCGGAAAGCAATTTCCTGCGCATTCACCGCTCCTTTATCGTGGCCCTCGACAAGGTGCGCACCTTCAGCGCCCGGCACATCGAGGTGGCCCGCGAGGAGTTGCCCATCGGCCGCCTGTTCCGGCCCCGCGTGGAGGAGGTGTTGGGGTGAGGCGCCAAAGCCTCTGTGCACGACGGGGCCGGAAATGCCGCTATTTTTGCAGCCACCCCCACCCCACCCGTTTCACTCCCTGATGCCCACCCACCTTATTTCGCCCGCGCAGCCCCTCACCCTGGCCGCGCTGGCCGCCCTGCTGGCCGACGGCCGGCCCGCGCAGCTCGCCGACGACGCCAAAGCGCAAATCGCCGCCTGCCACGAGTACCTGCACCAGCGCCTGGCCCACGACGACGCCCCGATTTACGGCATCAACACCGGCTTTGGCTCGCTCTACAACGTGGGGATACCGCCCGAGGCCCGCGCCCAGCTCCAGGTCAACCTGATGATGTCGCACGCCTGCGGCACCGGCGCCGAAGTGCCCCAGCACCTGGTGCGGCTCATGCTGCTGCTGAAAGTGCAGAGCCTCAGCTACGGCCACAGCGGCGTGCAGCCGGCCACCGCCGAGCGCCTGCTGGCCATGTACAACCGCGAGCTAATGCCCGTGGTGTACGAACAAGGCAGCCTGGGCGCGAGTGGCGACCTGGCCCCGCTGGCCCACCTCTGCCTGCCCCTGCTGGGCCTGGGCGAGGTAAACTACCAGGGCTACCGTCTGGCCGCCGCCGATGCCATGAGTTTGTTCAGCTGGGCTCCGCTCGAATTGCAGGCCAAGGAAGGCCTGGCCCTCCTCAACGGCACCCAGTTCATGCTGGCCTACGCCGTGGATGGGGTGCTGCGCGCCCAGCGCCTGGCCGATGCCGCCGACGTTATCGGCGCTATTTCGACCGAGGCCTTTGGGGGCTGCGTGGCTCCTTTTAATGAGCACCTGCACCGCATCCGGCCCCACGCCGGGCAGGTGCTGGTAGCGAAGCGGCTGCGCACCCTGCTGGCCGACTCGGAGCTGCAAACCGAGCCCCGCCGGGCCGTGCAGGACCCCTACTCCTTCCGCTGCCAGCCGCAGGTGCACGGGGCCTCGCGCGATGCCCTGGCCTACGTGGCCCAGGTGGTCGAAACCGAGTGCAACTCCGTGACCGACAACCCCAACATCTTCCCCGAGCAGGATTTAATTCTCAGCGGCGGCAACTTCCACGGCCAGCCCCTGGCTCTGGCCCTCGACCACCTGGCCGTGGCCGTGGCCGAGCTGGGCAGCATCTCGGAACGCAGAACTTACCAGCTGATTTCGGGCCAGCGCGGCCTGCCCACCTACCTCGTAGCCGAGCCCGGTCTGAACTCGGGCCTGATGATTCCGCAGTACACCGCCGCCGGCATCGTGAGCCAGAACAAGCAGCTCTGCACGCCCGCCTCGGTGGACAGCATCGTGAGCAGCAACGGCCAGGAAGACCACGTGAGCATGGGGGCCAACGCCGCCACCAAGGCCCGCCGCGTGGTCGAAAACGCCGAGCAAGTTCTGGGCATCGAGCTGCTGACGGCCGTGCAGGCGCTGGCTTTCCGCCGCCCCGGCCGCAGCTCGGCGGCCCTGGAGCGCGTGGCCGAAGCCTTCCGCGCTGAGGTAAAATTCGTGGGCCAGGACCGGGTACTCTACCCCGATTTGCACGCCGCCGCCGCCTTCGTCCGTAAGTTTGACTGGGCCGGGGTACTGCCGCAAGCGTAAGCACCCGGGCCGTGCTCGCGGGAACACCCCGAAATTTGGGCCAGGATTGGCGGGCCAAGCGGGCGCGTTTTTTCGCCGGTTCACGTTACCCCGACGGCTCCAGCCGCCTCTGTTGCTTATGATGCTGATGACTCGCTGCTTCTGTGTGCTGCTCCTGATGCTGAGCCTGGCTTGGCCGGTGCGGGCGCAACCCACCTGTGTAACGACCCCGAATCCGGCCAACTGCCCATTTCCGTTCGATGTAGTCGACGAATATAATGTTCCGGTGACTTCGCTGTGCGTGGGCAAGCCCGTGAAATTCCAGCCCTGCTCCTCGCGCAACCCCTCCATCTATAACAACACCATTTACTACGGGGTACGTCGCGGTCTCGGAGCCACGTTTGCCAACAGCACCCCCATCGGCTGCACGCCCGACCACATCTACCCCTACTTCTACACGCCCACGCTGGCCGAGGTAGGCCCGGTAACCGTGTCGGAGCTGACCAACGAAAACGGGGTCAGCAAATACTTCATCCGCGAGCTTCGGGTGTACGACAGCACCCCCCCGACCTTCACCATTACCCCCTGCCCCACCGGCTCGGCAAAGCTAACCGTCACCGACCCCAAGTTCGCTACTTACGAGTATCTGGTGGGCGGGCCGGGTGGGCCGACTGGTTCCCTCACCTACAACCAGCCACAGGTGGTTACTGTGCCGGCCGGCACCACCACCATCACCGTCACGGGCCACCACTACCCGGTCGCGCCCGATGCTTGCGACGGCGTGAACACCCAGACCATCCCGGCGCTGGCCGCGCCGGTGCCGCCCCTGCTCACCAGCCTCACGCTGACCGGGCCGCTGCCGGGCGGGCCGGTCACGCTGGCCGTGGGCGGCCTGCCGCCCGGCTACCGCTACGCCATTCAGTTGGCCGATGCCAATGGCGTCTTTAGCGACGTGATGGCCGTGCAGGCCGGCACCCCCAGTGTGACGTTGCTCACCCCGATAGCAAGAGGTTGTTACCGCCTGTATCGCGAGGACCTGTGCGGCGGCAACCAACAGGGCTCCCTGCCCATCTGCACGCTGAGTTTGAGCGGCACCTCCAGTAACAACCGCAACCAGCTGCTGCTCGACGATGCCGGTTCCGGCAACAACTACACCGTCACCCGCAACGGGCAACCGTACACCACTTTCACCAGCATCCCGGGAGGGCTCGAAGATGCCAATGTGCAGTGCGGCACCACCTACCGCTACGTGGTATCGCGGCAGCAGGGCGGCGGGGTGGCCGTGTCGAATGAGTTCAGAATCCCGACCGTATCGGCGCTGCCACCGCAGCGGCCTCTCCTGCTGGCCAGCTTCAACGGGCGCAATGTGGTGGAATTAACCCCCTTGCCGAACCCGCCGGCCCTGCCCGCGGGCGACAGCCTGCACTACACGCGCACCGTGGGCGGCCTGCGTGCGCCCTTTGGCACCGCTGCCATCCTGCGCGGCCCCCGCGACTCGACCGCGCTGGACGAGCTGCGCCGGCAGCCGCCCTGCTACGGCGTCAGCCTGCTCAATGTGTGCCGCATCGCCTCGCCCGAAAGCGCACCCGCCTGCCCCACCCTGCTCACGGCCACTGCCGCCGGCTCCGATAAAATGGCCGCCAGCCTCAGCTGGACGCCCTTCGGCGGCCCCGACCCCAACCAGCCGGCCAGCTTCGTGCTCCAGCGCCTCGCCGCCGACGGCAGCATCCTTAGCTCCCAGCCCGTGGGCGGCCTGAGCTTCCTGGACCTGACGCCGCCCGCCGACCGCCAGACCCTGCGCTACCGCCTGCAAATAGCCGGGGCGGGCCTGCCGCCCGGCACCTTCAGCTATTCCAACATCGACGGTTTCGTGCGCCCCATTTCGCTGGCCATTCCTACTGCCTTCACGCCCAACGGCGACGGCCTGAACGACGTGTTCGAAGTAAAAGGCCGTTTCGTGCGCGACTACACGCTGGTAGTGGTCGACCGCAACGGGCAGGAAGTATTTCGGGGCACCCAGCGCAGCGACGTGTGGGACGGCCGCATCGGCAGCCACGCACCCGTGTTGGGCACTTATGCGTGGCGCTACCAACAGGCTTCGGAAGACGGCAAAACCTTTAGTGCCACGGGTGCCGTTACGATTTTAAAATAGCTTTCCCGCAGTGTTTCCAGGTGCGAAACAAGTGCGACCCAGTGTTATGCTGACGGAACACCACGCGCTGCACTGCGCACACTGCGGGAAATAACGTTGCGCAAAACCCGCGCTTCAAACCGAAAACCCGCCAACTTTGCAGCGAAATTCCATATCCGAACCGGGCCGGCGGCATCCTTTTGCCCGGCCCGCTGTTCACTGCTCACTGATAACTGCTTACTGTTAATTGTTAACTGAAAATAATATGGCATTCGACCTCACCGGGATGATGGGCAAAGTGAAAGAGCTGCAGGACAAGATGCAGCAGGCCCAGCAGGAACTTCAGCATATCACGGCCACGGGCGAAGCCGGCGGCGGCCTGGTGCGCGCCACGGCCAACGGCCACCGCAAAATCATCAAGCTCGAAATCGACGAAAGCCTGCTCACCCCGCAGGACCGCGACATGCTGGCCGACCTCGTGGTGGCCGCCGTGAACAAGGCCAGCGACGAAGCCGCCGAGCTGGCCCGCCAGGAGCTGCAACGCAAAACCAGCGGCCTGATGCCCAACGTGCCCGGCCTCGACCTGAGCGGCTTTGGGGCCTAACGCTGCGGCCCCGCTCGGGGCCTGCGCCGACGTGGCCATCGTCATCCTGAACTGGAATGGGGCCGGCTTTCTCGCCCGCTTCCTGCCCGGCGTGCTGGTCCACGCCGACGGCGCGCGCGTGATTGTGGCCGACAACGCCTCGACCGACGAGTCGGTGGAATTGCTGGCCCGCGACTTCCCTACCGTGGAGTTGCTGCTGCTGGAGCGCAACTTCGGCTTCTGCGAGGGCTACAATCAGTCCCTGGCCCAGGTCGACAGCCCGTTTTTCGTGCTGCTGAATTCCGACGTGGAAGTGACCCTGGGCTGGCTGCGCCCCCTGCGCGCCCTGCTCGAAGCCCAGCCGCGCGTGGCCGCTGTGCAACCCAAAATTCTGGCCCACGCCAACCCCACGCTATTTGAGTACGCCGGCGCCGGCGGCGGCTACCTCGACCGCCTGGCCTATCCCTTCTGCCGGGGCCGCCTGTTCGACACCCTCGAAAAAGACTTTGGCCAGTACGACGACCCGCGCCCGGTGGCCTGGGCCAGCGGGGCCTGCCTGCTGGTGCGCCGCACGGCCTGGCTGGCGCTGGGCGGTCTGGAGCCGGCTTTCTTCGCTCACATGGAAGAAATCGACTTCTGCTGGCGGCTGCAGAATGCCGGCCACGAAGTGTGGTACCACGGCGGCAGCGCGGTGCACCACGTGGGCGGCGGCACCCTGCCCAAAACCAACCCCCGCAAAACCTTCCTCAATTTCCGCAACGGCCTGGCCCTGCTCTACAAAAATGCCGCGCCCGGCGAGCTATTTCCGGCCATGCTGCAACGCCTGTTGCTGGATGGTGTGGCGGGTACGAAGTTCCTGGCCGGTGGGGAGTTTCGCAACTGCTGGGCCATTATTCGCGCCCATTTCAGCTTCTATGGCCGCTTTGGCTACTGGCGGCGGCGGCGGGCGGCGGCGCGGCCGCATCTGCGGGTGGCGGAGCGGGCCGGGGTGTACGCAGGCAGCGTGGTGTGGGCCTATTTCGGGCGGGGCAAGCGGAAGTTTTCCGAGCTGGGGATGCGTTAGGCGGCCGGTTTCGTGCTTTCTTTGCCTACGTTCCGGTTATGAATTTCGCGCAAAGTTTCGCTGAGTTTAAAAAT
>JALYUI010000489.1 GCA_030853845.1 Bacteroidota bacterium
CGTATTGCCCCATGCTGAGCGGCAGCCCCCAGAACTGCTGAAACGGCATCATCCAAGTGTTCAGCTTCAGGCCTTCCACGCGCTGCCTCAGGTCGTACTGGAAGATGTCGTAGCTGATTTTGTCGTTCTCGTCCAGCCCCGCGCGGTCAAACTTGCCCAGTCGCCCCAGGTAATCCTGGTAAAACGTGGTCAGCGTGTCCCGGAAAGCCTGGGTCTGGTCGTTGGGCAGCTGGTCGTTGAAGCGGTTATCGCCCTGGGCCGTGGCCGAGAGCGGGTCGAGGCGCGACTGCTGCTCCCAGAAGCTGGCAAACAGGCCGCTGAGGCTCTTGGTCGAGTCAGCGGCCGTGCCGGGGGCGCTGGTGGTGGCAGTTTCGGTGGTTTTGGTCTGGTTGCAGGCCGTGGTGAGGGCGGCCGCCACGAGGCCGGCCAAAGCGAGTTTCTTCATAAGGTGAAAGCGGAGCTGAGCGGAATGATGGGGCCAAAGAACGCGAAAATCCCGGCAGGGCTGCACGCAGTACGGCCGGCCCCATTTCTCAAAACGTCACCGTTGCCCCCAGCGACCAGATTGACAGCGCCCGCGATTCCACGTCATCGGCCGGGAGGTTCACGGGTACCACGTAGCGCCAGCCGGCGCTCAGCTCCAGCTTGCCCACGTAGTAGCTCACGGGCACCCCAAACTCGTAGTCTACCAGGCCGAAACGGCGCACGTTGCGCACCAGTGGCACGTTACCCTTGCCTTTGTTGCGCCGGGTAAGCGCCGTTTCGCCAAACGACTGCGTGCCGGCCGCGATGCTCACCACCGGCTCTACCGCGAAGTAGTCATGTTGGCCAAAGCCGTGCTTGGTTTCGAAGGAGCGGGAGTTTTCCAGAATCAGAAAGCCGTCGCCCCGGCCGGCGGCGCTGCCGAACAGGTAGGTGGCGCTCAGCCGCGAGTAAAACGCGCCCCAGTCCTGGCCCAGGCCGGCATCGAAGGCATTGCTCACGCTGGCTTTCACCAGCTCGCTGTTGGCCGGGAAAACAAAGTGCGAGTAGCTCAGGGTCACGTCCGTGGTTTTGCCCAGGTCGTGGTCCCAGCCCACGGTCAGGTCGGTTTCGTCGAGGGCGGTGGGCGTATTCAGCAGGTTGTAAAACTCCACCGAGCCGTAGAGGCCGCCTTTGGTGGTATAGGTGAGGGTGGCCGCCGCGTAGGGAAAGGCCACGGCCTGCGAGCGGCCAAAGTAAGCCGAGTTGCTGCCGTAGCTGAGCGCCGCCGCGAAGCTGCGCTTAGGCACGTCGGTCGTATCGGCAGGGGGAGTAGCAGCCAGCAGGCCACCGGCCATAAGCCAGGTTAGTAGCATGAAATAAGGGAATAGAGCCAATAGCGCCTCGCCGGGCAAAGCGTGACAATAGTACCTGAAAAAGCCTCCCCGGCAATGCCAGGGAGGCTTTCCGGACCAGTTACAGTCCGCTTATTTTGTGTGATGACCGCCACCACCGTGATGGCCGCCACCGTGGTGGCCACCGCCGTGGTGACCGCCACCGTGGTGGCCGCCGCCCATATGGTGGGGGGTGGCAGGCGTGGCGGGCACGGCGGGCGTGGCCTGGGCCATTGCGGCAACCGTGCAGAGCAGGGCGGCGGCGGAAAGCAGGTACTTTTTCATAAGTAAAATGGGGTTGGGCTTGAAGAGGAATCAAACCTACTTCCCCAACATGATGCGAACATGATAACCCGTCAGCAAGGCCGGGTTCACCGTTTAAGTCAAGCCGTGGCCACCGTCGGAAACGTGAGCAGAAACGACGAACCCAACCCTTCGATGGAATTCACCTCCAGCCCGATGCCGTGCAGGTCGGCAATGCTGCGGACAATGCTCAGGCCCAGACCGTAGCTGTCGGGGTCGGTGGTTTCGCCCTTGTCGAAGCGCTGGAACAGGCGCGGCAGCTGCTCGCGGGCGATGCCCACGCCGGTGTCGCGCACTTCGAGCACGTAGCTGCCGGCCGGGCCAGGGCGGCCCAGCACTTCCACGCGCCCGCCTTCGCGGTTGTACTTGATGGCGTTGCCTACCAGGTTGTATATCAGCGTGAAGAGCAGGCCCCGGTTGCCGTTCCGCACGTCGAAATCAGGCGTCACCTGCTGGTCGAGACGCAGCTCCAGCACGGCCAGCCGGTCCTGCACTTCCTCGCACACCTCGGCCACCAGCGGGGCCAGGGCCACCGTTTCAAGGCGGGGAAACTGGTCGTTTTCAATCTTCGACAGTAGCAGCAGCGACTTGATGATGGTGCGCAGCCGGTGCACCGTGCGCTGCGATTCCACCACGCGCAGCAGGTTTTCGTCGCTCAGGCTTTCGTCGCTCAGCATGTTGTCGAAGCGGTATTGCAGGGCCGCCAGGGGCGTCAGCAGCTCGTGCGAGGCATCGGCAATGAACTTGCGCTCCTTCGTGAACGAGGCCTGAATGGTGGCCATCAGCTCGCGCAGGCTCTCGTCGAGGTAGCGGAAATCATCGGTGCTGGTGGCGATGGGGGCGAAGTTGAAGGCCGCCGGATTTTGCGTACTCTTCAGCCGCAGCCGGATAATGGTGTTGAACGGCTCGAGCAGGTAGCGGAAAAAGGCGATGTCGGCCAGGGTGGTGAGGGCCACGGCCACCAGCAGTATGTAGAAGGCGTAGTAGCGGAAGTTGCGCTCGGTTTCGCCGATGCTGCCGGTGCTACGCCCGATTTCGAGCAGGTAGTTCTGCCCGTTCTGGGCGAAGGAGTAGCTCAGCACGCGGTATTCCACAATCTCGTCCTCCACGGCCCGCTTGGCATCCTCAATGCCGCTGATGCTCGGCCCTGGCGGAATGGCTTCGAGCGAAATAAACTCCTCCTTGAGCAAATTGTAGCTGCCGTACGACGACTGCCCGCCGGTGATGAAAGCCGAAATGCCGGTGCGTCGAATCAGCTTCAGCACCTTCTCCTTTTTTTGCCCCAGCCGCTGGTCGGTGCTCAGCCGTGCCAGCCGGCTCATGGCCAGTGGCAGCCCCCCCACCAGCACCAGCAAAATTGCTACCCGCGACAAGGCATTGAAGACCGAGAATTTGGTACTGAGCTTCATTTTTTAGGGTAGGAGGGTAGGAGGGTAGGAGGGAAAAAGAACGTCATGCTGAGCTTGCCGAAGCATCTCTA
>JALYUI010000608.1 GCA_030853845.1 Bacteroidota bacterium
TACTGGATGGGATGTATGCCAGCTACACCAGCACCGGCGTGGGCGTCGGCCCGGCTCTGGCCAACCAGAACGTAAAAAAAACCTGGCTGGTGGAAGAGGAAGTGCCCGGCAATTCCAACGTGACGCTGACGCTGCAATGGAACAGCGCCGCCGCTGCCACGGGCTTCCTGACCAGCAAAGCCCACATCAGCCACTACACCAATGGCAGCTGGGATACCATGCCGCTGGCCAGCGCCACCAGTGTCAGCAACACGGCCTACAAGGTATCGCGGGCGGGCATCAGCAGCTTCTCGCCCTTCGGCGTAGCCTCGCGCAGCAACCCCCTGCCAGTAGAGCTGACGGCCTTCGGTGCCCGCCGCGAAGGCAGCGTGGTGAGCTGCGCCTGGGCCACGGCCAGCGAGAAAAACAGCCGCGACTTCACCGTGGAGCGCAGCACCGATGGCCAGCGCTTCGAGGCCGTGGGCACGGTAGCCGCCGCCGGCAGCAGCAGTAGCGCCAGCGTATATGCCATGCGCGACAAGCAGCCGCTGCCCGGCCGCAGCTACTATCGCCTGCGCCAGACCGACCTCGACGGGACGGTGGCCTACTCGCCGCTGGCCCTGGTGGCCGGCATCGAGCTGGGCGCACCCGTGGTGGTGCCCAACCCCGGAACCGGCGACTTTGCCCTGCTACTCCCCGAAACCCTTACCCTGACCGGCCCGGTGGTAGTGCGCAATAGTCTCGGAGCTGAAGTGTTGCGCCTGCCCGCCACCAACGCCGGCCAGGCCCTGCGCCTCGACCTGCGCGGCCAGGCTGCCGGCGTGTACCTGGTGCAGCTCGAAACCAGCGCGGGCCGCCGCGTGCTGCGCGTAAGCCTTCAATAAGCCTTCGCCTTTCCATTCTCGTCCTTCCTTTCTGCAGAATGCCAAACCCCCTTCCGCCCGGTGGAAGGGGGTTTTTGTTTGAAAATTAGGCAGTCAGAAAAGCCGCAAAGCAGCGGCACTCCGTTCACCGCGAATGTGCCGCCGCTTTGCGGCTTATAAGCTGTTTGAGCTAGCTGGAAGCCGTTGGCGGAGTACCCAGAATTTTTAATTCGGCTCATCTGGACCGTCCGAAACGCCCGCTAAAACCGGGCTAGCGGGCCGAATTAAAAATTCTGGGTACTCCGCCTGCTGATGCAAACAGGTTTTAAGGGAAAGGGCAACTGCGTAAGGTCAAAAATAAAACTTACTAATTAGTAAGTAAGTCTTACATTTGCCCCGTTATGACGAAGCAAACTGCGCCGCCGCCGCTGGCTCCCGACACCCGCACCCGCATTCTCGACCTGGCCGAGACGCTGCTGCTGGAGCGCGGCTTCAATGCCTTCAGCTACCAGCACCTGGCCCGCGAGCTGGGCGTGAAGCCGGCCGCCATTCACTACCACTTCCCGAGTAAGGATGACCTGGGTACTGCCCTGGTGGCCCGGCAGCTGCGCCGCCTGCGCAAATGGCGCGCCCTGCCCCGCGTAACCAACCTGAAGCCCGCCCAACAGCTCGAAGCCCTGTTGGCCGTGTACGACAACCATCTGGGCCACGACCGCCGGGTATGCCAGTTCGGGGCGCTGGCGGCCGATTTCCGCACCCTGCCCGCCGCCATGCAGGCGGAGCTGCGCACCTTCAACCGGGAGCTGACCGAGTGGCTGGCCGAAGTGCTGGCCGTGGGCCGGGCCACCGGCGAGCTGCGCTTCGTGGGCAGCCCCACGGCCAAAGCTACGCAGGTGCTCACGGTGCTGGCCGGGGCCTTGCAGGTAGCCCGCGTGCACGACGATAGGGCCTACCACGTAATTGTGGGACAGCTGCGGCTGGAGCTGTGGCCCGAGCCCAAAATCAGTCCCGCTGCCCGCTGAATCGGGCTTTTGCCGCGCCATTCCTTTTTTTATTCACCGTCCCCGTATCCGGTGGGGGCATTTGCTCGAAGCGTTATGACTAATACGTATTCGCCCGCCCACCTGCTGTTTATGGCTGAAACTACCCCGTTGCCGGCTCCGAAAGTCCGCTACCCGGCCCCGCCGGCCGGGCTCACGCTGTTGCGCTGGCAGCTGCGGCTGCTGTGGGCACTGGCCCCGGCGCTGGGGTTCCGGCGGGCCTGGAAAATATTCACTACCCCACGCATGCTGCCCCAAAAGGCCTGGGAAGCGCCGGCTCTGGCCGAGGCCCGTCGCCGCACCGTGGCCGGCCCCACCGGGGCCGTGGCGGTGTACGAGTGGGGCACCGAGGCAGCCCCGGCGGTGGTGCTGGTGCACGGCTGGGAGCACCGGGCCAGCTTCTGGCGGGCCTGGGTAGCGCCGTTGCGGGCCGCAGGGTACCGCGTGGTGGCCCTCGACGGCCCGGCCCACGGCAGCTCCGAAGGCCGGCGCGTCACGCTCACCGATTTCGGTGGGGCCGTGCAGGCGGTGGTGGATACGGTAGGGGAGGTGCGCGCCATTGTGGCGCACTCGTTTGGGGCGGCCTCAGTGGCCGGAATGCCGGTGCGGCTGCCGGGCGGGGCGGCCCTACCCCGGCTGGTGCTCATCAGCCCGCCCGAGGGGCCGCGCGTGGTAGCCCGGCGCTTTGCCGATTTCCTGCAGCTGCCGGCCGATTTGGTGACGCGCTTTGCCCGCCACATCGAGCAGGAAACCGGCCGGCCGGCCGATTCCTTTGCCGTGGCTGCCGCCGGCCCGGGCACCGGGGCCGCGCAGGTGCTGGTACTGCACGACGAGCAGGACGACGTGATTCCCTTCATCGAAGGCCGCAACATTGCTGCCGACTGGCCCGGCGCGCGGCTGCACGCCACGCGCGGCCTGGGCCACAACCGCATTTTGCGCGATGCGGAGGTGGTGCGGCTGGCAGTGGAGTTTATTGGGGAATAGCCAGGCGCGAAATTTTTTGGGCGACGGAATTCAGTTAAAGAAGAACGTCATGCTGAGCTTGCCGAAGCATCCCTACCGCAATAGTAAATTTGATTACTGCTGCGGTAGAGATGCTTCGGCTGCGCTCAGCATGACGTTCTTGTATAATCGGAATTTCCTGCCCAACCAACCTCAAACCGTTTCCAGCCCCTCGCTAGCTAGTTCGCGCAGTACCTCGCGCAGGCCGGTGGGCTCCTGCACCAGACGCAGGATGTGGGCCACGTAGTCAGCCTCGGCGCGCAGGTCGCGGCGAAGCTGGCGCAGCTCGCGCTCCTGCTTTTTGCCCGCGCCGGTGATGAAACCTGCGGGGCCGTACTTCAGCTCGTTCATGGCTTGCTTGAGGGTGGCCTGCTGCTGGAGCAGGGCGCGGGTGTAGCGGACCAGCACATCGTCGTCGGCGGCATCGGCGGGGGCCGATTCGGCCAGCAGCTGGAGCAGGGTGTAGAGGTCGTCGGCCTCGTAGGCGGCGATGATGCGCTGCATGTGCGCCGTTTTTTCGGCTTGCCGGGCAGGGTCGCGCTCCAGGTCGGGATGGTGGGTGCGGGCCAGCTGGCGGTAGATGGTTTTGGCGTTGGCTTCGAGCTGCTGCTGGTCGGCGCGGGCAGCGGTTTCCTGCTGGCGGCGGGCTTTGGCCAGCCGGCGGAAGCGGGCGGCCTCAGCAGCCTGCTCGTGCGGCGGCAGGCGGGGGTCGGGCACGTAGGCCGGCTCGGCCGGCGGACCCGCTTTCGGTTCGGCAGCGGCGCCCGAAGTGGGAGCGGTGGCCATTGCGGGCGCGTACTTGCGCAAAATGGCCGTTTCGTCCTCCCCAAACCGGTCCTGGAGCGAGCGGGCGTTGCCGACGATGAAACCCGTAATCTGCTGTTCCTCCAGGCGGCTGAAGCTACTGAGCAGCAGCGCTTCTTCGAGCGGGGCGTAGAGGGCGTGGCGGGCCTGCACCACTGCCTCGGCGGCGGGACCCACCTGCTGCCAGTAGCGCCGCCGGGCTTCGGCCTGCTCGGCGCGCAGGTCGCGCAGGCGCTCTCGCAGGTTTTCCACATCGAGAATGGCCTGCCGGAACGCCTGCTGCGCGGGCGTGCCGGCCGCTGGCTCGTTGGTGCGCACGGGAACCGTAATGGGCTTGGGATGCGTCGAATCAGTGTTTTTCATCGGCCGCAAAGGTAGCCCCCGCCCCGTTGCAGCTCCGCGTACCTCTGCGCTTCCACTCTGCGAACTTCTGCGGTAACTTCCCGAACAACGCCGTCAAAACCTCACCCCCACAGTGCCGCCGCCACCCGAAACGTGTTGCAGTGCGCGTCTACGATGTCGGCCAGGCGCTCGGAGTACCCGCCGCCCATGCTCACGGCCACCGGCAGGGCCCGAGCGTGGCACAGGCCCAGCACCAGCTCATCGCGCTGCCGGCAGC
The DNA here is from genome assembly GCA_030853845.1 of Bacteroidota bacterium. Lineage (GTDB taxonomy): Bacteria > Bacteroidota > Bacteroidia > Cytophagales > Hymenobacteraceae > Hymenobacter. Next base: position 4,308 of record JALYUI010000608.1, read on the forward strand.
CGGCCAGCGAGAGGGCCAGCTTGCCCAGCTTGTCGGTAGCCAGCACATCAACCCCGGCCTGGTAAAAGACGAAGTCGGGCCGCACCCGGTCGACCAGCGCGGGCAGCGTTTCGGCCAGCCGCGCCAGGTATTCGGCATCGCCGGTGCCCAAGGCCAGGGGCAGGTCCAGGTCCGACTGCTCTTTGCGCAGGGGGTAATTGGCCCCGGCGTGCATCGAGAAGGTGACAACGCGGGGTTCGTGCTGGAAAATGGCGGCCGTGCCGTCGCCCTGATGCACATCCAAATCCACAATGAGCACCTGCCGGGCCAGGCCGTGGGCCAGCAGGTAAGCAGCCGCAATGGCCTGGTCGTTGAGCACGCAGAAACCTTCGCCGCGGTCGGCAAAGGCGTGGTGAGTGCCGCCGGCCAGGTTCAGCCCGATGCCGTCGCGCAGGGCGTGGAGGGCCGACTGTAGCGTGCCGGCGCTGCTGCTGAGCGAGCGGCGCACCAATTGCGCACTTTGCGGCAGGCCCAGGCTGCGCACTTCGCGGGGCGAAAGCTGCAGGTCGCGCACGCGGTGCCAGTAGTCGGTGGTGTGCACGCGCAGCACGTCGGCTTCGGCGCACAGGCCGGGCTCGTAGAAGTCAGTGGGCGCGGCGATACCCTGCCACAGTAGCTGCTCCCGAATCAGGGCGTACTTGGCGATGGGGAAGCGGTGGCCGGCCGGCAGGTCGAGGGTATAGTGGTCGGAAGTGGCGAGGCGCGGCATGGGGGGTAGCGACGTTGGATATTATCGGGCAAAAAGCACGTCA
>JALYUI010000611.1 GCA_030853845.1 Bacteroidota bacterium
GGTGCAGCTGGGCCGCGTCGTGAGCATCTTCGGCAACTGGACCAACAACGGCGCGTTCTTGCACGGCAACTACACCGTCACGTTCGCGGGCAGCATCGCCCAGCTCATCGGCGGCAGCACTTCGACCATCTTCTACGGCATCACCTTCGCCAACACCGGCACCGTGACGCTGGCCCAGAACATCCGGGTGCGCGGCGGCTGGCTGAACAACGGCGTGTTCGCGCCGGGCAGCTACATCGTGTACTTCGATGGCAGCATTGCGCAGCTGATTGGCGGCAGCAGCGTCAGCAGCTTCTTCGGGCTGAACATCGTGAACACCGTGGGCGTGAGCCTGAGCGGCCCCATCTTCATCGGGGGCAACCTCGTGAACGACGGCCTCTTCACCTGCGCCGGCTACCTCGTCACCTTCAACGGCACGGCCCTGCAAACCATCGGCGGCCTGAGCACGACCATCTTCGGCGACATCACCTGCAACAACGCGGTGGGCGTGGCCCTGGGCCAGAACATCCGGGTGCGCGGCGACTTCCGCAACCTGGCCCTGTTCACGGCCGGCGGCTACGTCGTGTACTTCGATGGCAGCATCGCCCAGGGGATTTACTCGACGGGCACGCTCACCTTCCACGACGTGGTATTTGCCAACCTGAACGGCGTGACGCTGCAGAACAACATCTTCCTGACCGGGAACTGGACCAACAACGGCGGCTTCGCGGCCAATGGCCAGCTGGTGACGTTCGCGGGCTCGGTGCTGCAGCTGATTGGCGGCTCGGTGGCCACGGTGTTCCACCACTTCACCATTGCGCTGGGCGCGTCGGTGCAGCAGAACATCGGCATTACCCTGCTCGGCGACTGGACCAACAACGGCACCTTCCTGCCCAACTCGCTGCTGGTGTACTTCAACGGCACGGCGCTGCAAACCATCGCCGGCTCGGCCCTGAGCGTGTTCTACGACGTGACGTTCAACAACGCGGTGAACGTGAGCCTCGGCCACGACATCGACGTGACGCGCAACTTCCTGAACCAGGGCGGCTACTGCGGCTGCGGCTTCCGCACCCGCTTCAACGGCACGGTGCCGCAGACCATTACCTGCACCGCCGGCCGCACCCACTTCCACGACCTCACCTTTGCCAACGCGGCTGGCGTGACCCTGCTCGACGGCATTTTCGTGAGCGGCTTGTGGGTGAACAACGGCGGCTACATCGCCAACAACCAGCTCGTGACCTTCGACGGCACCGCGCTGCAGACCATTGGCGGCACCGTCGGCACGGCCTTCTACCACTGGCTGAACACCAACGCCAGCCCGGCCGGCGTGACGCTGCTGCGCGACGTGACCTACCTCGGCAACTGGACCAACAACGGCCGCTACTGCGGCTGCGGATTCCTGTCGCTCTTCAGCGGCAGCACCGCCCAGACCCTCACCTGCACCACCGGCAACAGCAACTTCCACCACCTCACGCTGGCCAACACCAGCGCGGGCGGCGTCACGCTGGTCGGCAACATCAACGTGAGCGGCAACTGGCTGCAATCCAGCAGCTGGAATCCGCAGACCTACACGGTGTTCTTCAACGGCACCGCCGGGCAAACCATTGGCATCGGCGGCAGCATCACGCTGGCGCAGTTCTACGGGCTCACCATCAGCAACACAGCCCCGGCCGGCGTCACGCTGAGCTGCGGCCTGGGCCTCGCCGGCAACTTCGCCAACAACGGCGTCTTCGCCTGCGGGCTGAACACGGTGTTTGCCAACGGCACTGCGCTGCAAACCTTCGGCGGCTCGGCTCCGACCACGTTCTATAGCTGGACGATTTCGAACCCGGCCGGCGCGAGCTGCACCGGCACCGGCGGCACCGCTACCACGCCCGCCCTGGGCCTGCTGCACGTGCTCACGATGGCCACCGGCGGCGGCAACCTGGCCTGCGGCGGCAACTTCACGCTCGTGAGCAACGCCACGGGCACGGGCATGGTGGTGAACCAGCCCGGCGGCGGCGTCTGCACCGGCATCGCCACCATGGAGCGCTTCATCACCAACCTGACCGGCGCGCCCGGCTACCGTCACTACTCGTCGCCCATGAAGCGGAGCGCCGGCCCCATCAGCACCACCGTGCAGGAGTTTGCCGACGACCTGCCGGTGTTCGAGCTGAACCCGGCCTTCAACACGGTGGGCAACGCGGCCAGCCCCTTCCCCACCCTGTTTCAGTACGACGAAACGCGCCTGAGCGCCGCCAAGCCCGGTTTCACCGATGGCTGGATGGTGCCCACCGCCACCGACGACCTGCTGCCCCTGCGCGGCTACACCGCCCAAACCCTGCCCACCACCACGGTGGACATTGCCGGCCAGCTGCAAACCGGCAACGTGAGCTACGCCCTCGGGCGCGGCGGCCTGGCCAACGCGGGCTGGCACCTATTGGGCAACCCCTACCCGGCGCCCATCGACTGGGACGTGGTGCGCACCACCAGCGGCATGCTCGCGGGCGTGGCCGATGCCCTCTACGTGTTCCAGCCCAGCGGCCAGTACACGGGCACCTACAAAGCCTACGTGAACGGCCTCGGCCAGAACGGCGGCGGCCCCAGCCTGGCGGCCATGCAGGGCTTCTTCGTGCGGGCCACCGCCCCCACGGCCACCGTCAGCTTCACCGATGCCGTGCGCGCCACCAGCTACCAGTCGCCGGACTTCAACCGGGGCAGCACCACTACGGCCGGCGGCCCCGCCCGCCCGGTGCTGCGCCTCGAAGCCCGCAACGTGGCCAACGCCACCGCCGATGAAACGGTGGTGTACTTCGAGGCCGGCGCGGGCCTGGGCTTTGCGCCGCAGCACGATGCCTACAAGGTGCAGCTGAACAGCGCCGGCCGCCCCAGCCTCTGGAGCATCGCCGGCCCCGACGGCCTGGCCATCAACGGCCTGCCCGACCTGGCCACCGCCCCCAGCATTCCGCTGGGCGTGCGCGTGAGCCTCGACGGGGCCCACCAGCTCGTGCTGACCGACCTGGCCGACGTGCCCCCCGGCACCCAGGTCTGGCTCGAAGACCGCCTGCTGAACCAGCGCCAGAACCTGGCCGCCAGCCCCAGCTACGCCTTCAGCATGCTGGCCAACTACACCGGCCAGCGCTTCTACCTGAACTTCGTGGCCGGCTCGCCGCTGGCCGTGACCACCGGCCAGCTCACGGCCCGCACCGCCCTCTACCCCAACCCCACCACCGGCACCGCTACGCTGGAGCTGGCGGGCCTGCGCGAGCAGGGGGCCATTGCGGTGGAGGTGCTCAACGTGCTGGGCCAGCCCGTGCTGCGGCACAGCGTCCGCCCCAAGCAGGGCCAGCTCACCGACCAGCTCAACCTGAGCGCCCTGCCCACGGGCGTCTACACCGTGCGCATCCACGCCCAGGAAGGCACCGTGGTCAAACGCCTGGTGAAGGACTAACCCGGGCTGCAACCGGAGCAACAAAAAGCCTCGCCAGTATCTGGCGAGGCTTTTTATTAATATGTGAATGGAGAATAAATCAATCCGTCTTAGAATAAATATTGTATGAATTATTTATTTCATCCGGCAATATACCTTTCAAAGTTGTATGAGCATTTTCCTCCCAATTGCCGAATGTAAATCTCTGAATTTTCGCAGTCAATAGAAGATGAACTTCTTCCATCTTAAAGGTCGAAAATATCCCCTTCATCAAATCCGGCTTATTTTCACACAAACCCAGCCATTTATCAGACTTATACTCATTCAAACATCTCAACAGAAAACAGTATGCATATTTTTTGCTTTCAAATGATTTAATCATTGCATCATCAAAAGAGGCATCCAAAACAGATTCATAAATTTTCTCATCAAAATATTGATACCAAATGCAGTTTTTATTTATCAAAAACTCATTATACCTAAAATCATCTACTTGGAACCCCACTACAGTTTTCCATTTTTTGGGCATTTCAATTGTACGACAAACGGGCTTTACAAAGACCATTTCCTTGCTCCCGTGCTTTGCAATAACTAAACAGCGGGAGTGATTCATTACGATTGAATTCTTATATCGAGGCGATATTAGACCAAGCCTAAACTCATTAGCACCACTATCAATCCAATCAATCTTACCATCACCAGTAAAAGACAAAATTTCAGGTAGAACCGTTATCTTTTTTTGGCCATACATCATATTAAACTTAATTTCAGAATTCCCAGCAAAAAGTGGATAAGCACCTCTGGTAGCGGGAAACAAAACTTTTTGCCAAGCCAACCGATTGCTTATCAAAGCAGGCTCTTTTTGCTCGAGATAATGAGCCCAATAATCGTTTTCATAATTAATTTTCGATATCAAGCCATTGATACTACCATAGATATTATCAAAATGCTTTGCATTCGAAGAAATCATCGAATGCAATTCAGCCTCGATAAACTTTTTGACATTTAGAAATGACTCGTCTAATAGCATCTGATGCCTAGATACTGTTAGAGAAGAAGCCTCCAAGTCCTCAATGTCAAGTTCTATAAATGCATTTTTAAGTTTAAATTGCAAGAATGGATTGTGCCTATCGCGAGCATTTTTCTGTTTAACAGAAATATCAAACCCCTTTAAACTATAATACACCTTAGAAAATGAGGGCACAAAATAATGCCCTTTATTTATTTTAAGAAAATAATGACCATTGTTATCAATCTCCTCCCGCACATATGCAAAACAATTACCGTAGTTGAGCTTGAAAAAAGGAATGTGAATTCTATACTTGCCCAAGCCACCAGGCAACTCACCATCACTATACAAGAAATCGATTATGTCCTTAGCTTCACCATACGACACTTTTACCATTTCATGATTAATATAATAATCCTGCTTTTCGACCAAAGACGATAACTCTGATGGCCTTTCGTTTATTAGCATCGACTTATAAAGGTCATTAATCGCCATGTTTTTTATATCAGAAGAGGACAAAACCCATCCTGACTTAATCATGGACTTGGATTCTTCAAAACAAGAATCGTATTTAACTACGCAAGGAGCTCTGGACAAATAATTTTTAACGAAATCCTTAAAATCCTTGTCCCATTCTTGTATGTTGCTAATTACATCACTTCTTAACTTGAGTTGTATCTCCGTACCTGACTGCGTTTTTTTTAAATGCCTCAACTCACCAAAACCATGAACACCATTGATTTCGAAGGACAAACCAACTAAATGGTTTTCACTATAACCAGTATCCTGAACCCTTTTAGTATTAATAACAATCTTTTCAGCTATCATGAAATAGCTAAGAACCCCTATCCCAAACTGGCCAATCCTACTAAAATTAAACCCCTTTGCTTTACATCTTCTTTCAAGTTCACTTACTTCATGTCTTTTAGATGACCCGCTTTCAAGAAAATAATTCACAATTATGCTCTTTGTCATCCCAACGCCGCTATCCTTGCAAATTAACCAATAGCCATCTTCTTTTTGCTCAAGCCGCAAACTAACCTCGTTAAATTCACCTAATTTTGACAGAGCAGATTCTGGCTCTTTATCTTCATTAATAATTTGATAGGCGATTTTTTCCTTAACTGCATCAAAGGCATTTTGAAGCAATTCTCTCACTGACCAAATAGCATTTCCATAAAGTTGATTACCCGCAAGTAATTCAAGCAAACGAGCAGTATTAGGCCTGAAAGCTCCTTGTATATATTCATACATCGAATCCTTCTCCTTTATATCTTTATTAACGAGTGCCTCAACATTCCATTCATACCCCTTTAGCTTGCCAAATGTCGAATTCTCAAGCGGCTTTTCAAGAACGAGTTGTACGCACAACTTTAACTCGTCTTCGATATACAACACAGTTTCCTCAATAGCCTTATGAATGTAGGCTTTTTCGGGACGAGCATAAATAGTAAGCTTATTATTCTCCCTGAATATATTAAAATAATGGTCTTTTAACCAATACTTTTCACTTGTATCTGATACATGTCTGTAATTCATTATAACTTCGGGTGTGCGACCGGGGTCATTTTCGATTACATCTCCAACTCTTAAACACATTGCCAGATAACGCAAATGATTTACAGATTTGCCAATCGGACGTGGGCTGTAATCATCTTCCAATAACTTTTCGATTCCGTAATGATGACTTTTACAAAGCTTAATAATGTCGTCTACCCAATTCGAATAATTATTCAACCTTAAATCACCAAGATTTTCCTTTATCCATTCCCCACTCCAATCATTGTGCTTACTTCGGATATAATATGACATGATATAATGCAGCGCTTTATTATCAGTCACTTGTTCATTCTGTATGTCTATTGCAGCAAGTGAATTATCATTGTCAATCCATTTTTGCAAATCATATACTTCAACAGAAGAGAGTATATTCTTATTGGTTGAGGACAAGTATTCGAAATGCCGCTCAACAATAGACATAGCGGGGCTCATTCCAATGTCATGCAGATACGCTGAAAGTAGCAAAAACGCTAATTCGTATTCTGAAAGCACCTTCTTTGTTTTGTCCGGCACTAAATCCCACATTTGTTCCGCAACACGGAATGAATGATTGGAATCATGCAGGGTAAAATCTTTAGGAGTTGTGCCTGCCCTATCTAACACATACTCTATTGTATCCATAACACGCGGGTTTTTCAGAAGACTCTTAACTTCTTCAGCCGCAGTGCTTTTTTTCCGTTAAGAATTTTGAAAATTCTAGTTTCACTCCAAGACTTGTTAGGCATGATTATTAGAAATCAATTAATACGGTAATAACGCATTACACCTTTTATGGTGTTATCAGATATAAATCTAAGCAATAAATCGCTGTAATCC
>JALYUI010000618.1 GCA_030853845.1 Bacteroidota bacterium
CCCGCACGCCTATCAGACGGCCGCGCCGGAGGCCAGCCTGGTCGTGAGCGGCCGCCCGGCCGTGGGGCGGCCCGCCAGCGCCCCGGCCACCAACCGCTGGCTCACGGGCCTGCTGCTACGCGGCTACGGCCAATGGCAGAGCTTCCACCCCGAAGCCACCGACCACGAGCGGGTGCCCTTCGTCCAGGCCAGCTTCCGGGCGGGCATCATGACGCCGTTCACATCCTTCCTGGCCCTCGAAAACGAAGCCCAGAAAGCAGCCCTGCGCCGCAAGCAGGCCCAAACCCTGGCCGCCAATGCCTCCCTCGATGCCATGGAGCCGGAACAGGACCTGCACCAGCCCACCGCCACGCCCATCGACAGCGCGATACTCCTGCTCCTGGCCGCCGGCCTGTTACTGGCCGGCTGGCAGCTGCGGCGGGGTTCCCGGGGGTAGCGGCGCGGCGCGAAAGGCGGTAGTTGCCCTGAGTATTTCGCAGCATTGAACTGGAATAACTGGCATGTATTCCAAACATTTATCAAACGCAAAAAGCCCGACCAGGCGGCCGGGCTTTCACATTTAAACCTCGCAAGAATTACTCCGCCGAAGCGCCGGCAGCCTGGGTCATTACTTCCACAATCTCGGCCGAGATGCCGGTGGTGCTGAAGCCACCATCGTGCATCAGGTTCTGCATGGTTACGTAGCGCGTCAGGTCCGAGAACAGCGAGATGCAGTAGTCGGCGCAGGCTTCGGCCGGGGCGTTGCCCAGCGGCGACATCATGTCGGCAAAGTTGTAGAAGGCGTCGAAGCCGGTGATGCCGGTGCCGGCCGTGGTTTTGGTGGGCGACTGCGACACGGTGTTCACGCGCACCTTTTTCAGCTTGCCGAAACGCTGGCCGTAGCTGCGGGCAATGCTTTCGAGCATGGCCTTGGCCTGCGTCATGTCGGTGTAGTCGAGGAAGGCGCGCTGGGCGGCGATGTAGCTCAGCGCCACGATGCTGCCCCACTCGTTCATGGCATCCTGCTTCTCGGCCACGGCCATCATCTTATGAAACGACATGGCCGACACGTCAATCGTTTGCTGGAAGAATTTGTAGTCGAGCTCGCCATAGTGCTTCTTTTTGCGGATGTTGGCGCTCATGCCGATGCTGTGCAGCACGAAGTCGATTTTGCCGCCCAGCTTCTCCTGCGCGCCCGAAAACAGCGCCTCCAGTTCCTCCGTCGAAGTCGCATCGGCTGGGATGATGGGCGCGTTGCACTCCTCGCTCAGCTTGTTGATTTCGCCCATCCGCATGGCCAGCGGGGCGTTGGTGAGCACGAAGCGCGCGCCTTCGGCATGGGCCCGCTGGGCCACTTTCCAGGCAATGGAATGTTCGTTGAGCGCGCCGGAGATGATGCCGACTTTGCCGGCGAGGAGGTTGTTAGCCATGAATTCAATGGGTGAATGAGTGAATGAGCGAATGGGTGAATGAGCAGTCCGTTTCCTTGCGTGTTGCCATCCGGGCCGGCAAGTTAACAATTCACTCAGTCACTCATTCGCTCATTCACCCATTGCAACACTTTCGCCCCGCAGCGCCAGCAGTTCGCGGGCGCTCTGGAAGGCGTTTTCGCTGGGCTTGGCACCGGCAATCATGTGGGCAATTTCCTTGATGCGGTCCTCCGCGCTGAGCTCGCGGATGCTGCTGACGGTGCGGTCGGCGCGGTCTTCCTTGTACACGAAGTAGTGTACGTCGCCGGCGGCTGCCATCTGGGGTAAGTGCGAAATAGCTACCAGCTGGTGCTTGCGGGCCATCTGCTGCATCATACGGCCCACTTTCACGGCGATTTCGCCCGAAATGCCGGTGTCGATTTCATCGAATACGATGGTCGGCAACGCGGTTTTGTCGGCCAGCATGTACTTGATGCACAGCATCAGGCGCGAGAATTCGCCGCCCGAAGCGGCTTTGCTCAGCGTCTGGGGCTGGGCACCCTTGTTGGCGGTGAAGAGGATGCTCACCACGTCGGTGCCGCTGGTGGCGGGCGCGCCGGTGCTGTGCTGCACCACGATGCGGGCGTTGGGCATGCCCAAATCGGCCAGCAGCAGGCCCAGCTGCTTCTCGAAGTGCGGGAACGACTTGCGCCGGCTTTCCGACAGCTTGGCCGCCTGCTTGGTCACGGCGGCCAGAGCAGCGTCGGAATCCTTGCGCAGGCGGGCAATTTCCTTGTCGAGGCTCAGCACCGAGCTTACTTTCTGGCGCAGGGTGTCGCGCACAGCCAGCAGGGCGGGCAGGTCGCGGGCCTGGTGCTTGCGCTGTAGGGTGTAGAGCACGTTCAGGCGGTCCTGCAGCTCCTCGGCACGGGCGGGGTCGCCCTCGGTGCGGCGCTCGGCGGTTTCTACCTCGTCGGCAATGTCGTGCAGCTCAATCAGGCAGGAGCTCAGGCGCTCGCGCAGCTCGCGGAAGCTCTCGGCGTAGGTGGCTACCTGGCCCAGTAGCGTCACGGCGTCCTTGAGGTTGCCGGTGGCGCAGGTTTCGCTGTCGCGGATGTCGTGCAGGGCCTGGTTGAGCTTGTACTTGATTTCCTCGGCGTTTTCGAGCTGCTTGATTTCCTGCTCCAGCGCGTCCTGGTCCTCATTATCGAGGCGGGCCTCCTCCAGCTCGCTCAACAGGAAGCTGTTGTAATCGAGCTCCTTGCTGGCCTGAGCCGCCTGGCCTTCGAGGGCCTGCAAATCTACTTCCAGCTTGCGGTACTGCCGGAAGGCGCTGCTGTACATAGTGCGCTGCGGCACCAGCCCGGCGTACAAATCGAGCAGATTCAGCTGAAACACGCCGTCGCCCAGCAGCAGCGTATCGTGCTGCGAGTGGATATCCATCAGGTTGGCCCCAATTTTCCGCAGGGCCTCCAGCGTCACGGGCGTGTCGTTCACAAAGGCGCGCGACTTGCCGCTGGGGCTTATTTCGCGCCGCAGGATGCAGTGGGTATCGTAGTCGAGGTCTTCAGCCTCAAAAATATCCTGGAGTTGGTAGTTGGCGATGTTGAACTGGCCCTCAATCACGCACTTGCGGTCAGTATCGAACAGCATGCGGGTGTCGGCGCGGTTGCCCAGCAGCAGGCCAATAGCCCCGAGCATGATGGATTTGCCCGCCCCGGTCTCACCGGTAATAATATTGAGCAGCGGTGACGGGCGCAGCTCCAGCTGCTCAATCAGCGCGTAGTTATTGATGCGTAAATCGACGAGCATTGGGGTTAATTATGAATTACTAATTATGAGTTATGAATCAGAAAACGGTGCGCAGGCATCTTCTAACCAACGACTCACAACGCATCAATTACCAAAATTATGTATTTAATCTACTGAGTCAAGAATTAAGATTCATCCGTCGGACAACTCATAATTCATAATTTATAACTCATAATTATTTAAGTAGTGTCTGGTATTTGGCCGAATTCGTGGGGTCCACTTCCGCGAGCATGGTCACGAGCTGCTGCTTGAGCTGCGGGTCGGAGCTGGTGCGGAAAATGTTGGTAATTTCATCGGCTTTGGCATCGAAAAAGGCGCGCACGAACAGGGTGCCCGGCCGGGTGAGGGCCGCTTTCTGCACGCCGGTGAGGGCCACCATCACCGAGGCGCGGGCTTCTTCGGGCTTCTCGATAAAGATATCCATGCCCTGCCGATAGTAGCCGTAGAGGCCCGTACGGAAGGCTTCGAGCTGGGGGTCGGTGATGTTGTCGAGCAGCCAGTGGCGCTCTTTGGCCCCGCCGCCGCGCCAGCCTTCGTCGGGCTCGTTGGTCTGGGTCTGGTTGGCGGTGTAGTTCACGATGGTGCGGGCCTGCTCGTAGTAGGGCGTGCCGCCGAGGCGGGAAAACGAGTCGCGGTCGAGCCCGATTACCAAGTTGGCATAGAAGCCCAGCAGCGAGGCCAGATTCGACGTGAAGCTGTTGGCCGAGTATGAAAGCGGATTCTGCTGCGAATAGTTGAAGTTGAAGCCGCGGTCGACCATGCTGATGAGGTTGGTTTCGTAGCCCGTGCCATACACCGGGCGGGTCGAAATCAGGCGCATGGTGCACACGTAGGAGCCGGGCTGCGGAATGGCCGTGATGCCGATAATCAACTTCAGCCGGATGCGCTCGCCGGGCTGGTAGCTGAGGTTGCTGAAGGCCTGGGTGTTGAGCAGGTTGCGGATGTCGTTTTGCATCTGCGTCACCAGCGAGGGGTCGGTGATGGTCACGTTCTGGGCGCTCACCTGCACGTCGGCCAGCAGCTCCTGGGCGCGGGCCACGGGGCCGGTTAGCAGGTAGAGCAGCAGGGCTCCCAATAGCGGCCGGACCGCAAGAAATTTTCGCATCATGGAGTAGCTTTCAAGCGGGCCAGAATCAGGCGAACCAGCCCGCGGGCCAGGTCGGCCTTGGATTGCAAGGTAAAATTAACGAATTGGTTGGCGGCATCCAGTACGGTTACCTGGTTGGTGTCGTGGCCGAAGCCGGCCCCGGCATCGCGCAGCGAATTCAGCACCACGAGGTCGAAATTCTTGCGGCGCAGCTTGTCCTGGGCGTGGGCCAGCTCGTTCGTAGTTTCCAACGCAAAACCGACGGCAAATTGTTCAGGGCGCTTGCGCCGGCCCAGGCTAGCGGCAATGTCCACGTTCTTCACCAGCTCCAGCGTCATGGTGTCGCCGGACTTTTTAATCTTTTCCGGGGCTATCTGGGCGGGCCGGTAGTCGGCCACGGCGGCCGCAAATACCCACACATCGGCTTCGGCGGCCACCGGCTCGGCGGCGGCAAACATCTCGGCGGCCGTTTCCACCCGCACCGTGCGGATGAGCGGGCTGGCCGGGTCGGGCAGCTGGCTGGGGCCGCTCACCAGCGTGACCCGTGCCCCGGCCTCAGCAAAGGCTTCGGCCAGTGCGTAGCCCATCTTGCCCGTCGAGCGGTTGCCGAGGAAGCGAACGGGGTCGAGCGGCTCGTAGGTGGGGCCGGCAGTGAGGAGAACGTGCATAGCTGAAGTCGGGTTGAGAATAAAGACAGAACGTCATGCTGAGCGCAGTCGAAGCATCTCTACCGCTTCGTTGCTCCGATTGGATTACTGTTGCGGTAGAGATGCTTCGGCAAACTCAGCATGACGTTCAACCAAGTTCCCAAGACCCCAAGTCCCCAAGACCCTAATCCATGCACGTCCTCCTCACCGCCGGGCCTACCTACGAACCGCTCGACCCCGTCCGATTCCTCGGCAACCGCTCGACGGGCAAGATGGGCTACGCGCTGGCCGAAGCCTTTGCCATGCACGGCGCGGACGTGACGCTGGTGAGCGGCCCCAGCCACCTACCCGACCCCGCAAGCCCGCGAATCCGCACGGTGCGGGTGGAAACGGCGGTCGAGATGTTTGCGGCCGCGGCCGAAGTGGCCGAAAGGGCCGATGTTTGGGTGTTCGCAGCAGCTGTGGCCGACTACCGGCCGGCCCACGTCGCGGTCGATAAAATCAAGAAATCGGGCGAAACGCTGACTTTGGAGCTGGTGAAAAACGTGGATATTGCCGCCACGCTCGGGCAGCGCAAGCGGGCTGAACAATTTGCCGTCGGTTTTGCGTTGGAGACTACGAACGAGCTGGCCCACGCCCAGGACAAGCTGCACCGAAAAAACTTCGACCTCATTGTGCTGAATTCCTTGCGCGATGCGGGCGCGGGCTTTGGCCACGACACCAATAAAGTGACGGTGCTGGATGCCGCCGGCCAAATCGTTAATTTTGAGTTGCAGTCCAAAGCCGACGTGGCCCGCGGACTGGTTAGCCTGATTCTGGCCCGTCTGGCCCCTTCCTCATGATGCGAAAAATCCTCGCGGCCATACCCATATTCGCCTTGCTACTACTGGCCGGCCCCGTTGCCCGCGCCCAGGAGCTGCTGGCTGAAGTGCGTGTGTCGACCGAAAACGTGACGATTTCGGACCCCACCATCGTCACGCAGATGCAGAACGACATCCGCAACCTACTCAACACTCAGCCCTGGACAAACCTGACGTTTCGGCCGGAGGAACGCATCCGGTTGAAGATGTTTATTGGCATCACCGCCATCCCGCAAAACGGTACTTACAACACCACTATGCGCCTGATTTCGACGCGCCCGGTGTACGGCACCGGCTACGAAACCAACGTGGTAAGCATCGTTGACCGCAGCTTCAACTTTAATTACACTCCCAATACGCTCGCTTTTTCAGCCAGTAGTTTCACTTCAAACCTAGCCTCGTTGGTAGGCTTCTACGCCAACCTCGTAATTGGCCTCGACCGTGATACATTTTCGTTGCTCGGTGGTACGCCGTATTATGAAAAGGCCCGTGTTATCGTAAATTATTCAGCCAACCAAACGCAGACCAACGAAACCGACGAAGGCTGGCGTGGCAGCGGCTCGCGCGAGCGCCACTACATCCTCGATAATCTGGTCGACCCGCAGCTCGAAGCCTTCCGTACGGGCCTGTACGGCTATTACCGCCAGGGCATGGACATCTTTATCGAGAAGCCCCAAGAGGCCCGCGCCTCGGTGATGGCGGCCCTCACGGGCGTGCAGAAAGCCGCCCTCATTCGGCCCGGAACCTTATTTGCC
>JALYUI010000630.1 GCA_030853845.1 Bacteroidota bacterium
CGCGCGGACTCGCAGAGTCCACGCTACCACCAGCTATGCGTATCGACATCCTTACCTGTCTGCCCGAGCTGCTGGTCAGTCCCTTCGCCCATTCCATCGTGAAGCGGGCACAGGACAAGGGCCTGGCCGAAATCCACCTGCACCAGCTGCGCGACAAAGCCATTAACAAGCACGGCCAGATTGACGATGCGGTGTTTGGCGGTGGGGCTGGCATGGTGCTGCGCGTCGAGCCGATTGCGGCCTGGATTGATGCGTTGCAGTGCGAGCGTGCCTACGATGCCATTATTTACCTCACGCCCGATGGCGAAACCCTGCGCCAGCCGCTGGCCAACCGGCTGTCGCTGTTGCAGAACATCATCATGCTCTGCGGACATTACAAAGGCATCGACGAACGAATTCGCCACACCTACATTACCCACGAAATCAGCGTGGGCGACTACGTGTTGAGTGGCGGCGAGCTGGGCGCGGCCATTCTGGTCGACTCGGTGGTGCGGCTGCTGCCCGGCGTGCTGGGCAACGAGGAATCGGCCCTGTCCGACTCGTTTCAGGACGACCTGCTGGCCCCGCCCGTGTACACCCGCCCCGCCGAGTGGCGCGGGCAGGCCGTGCCGGAGATTCTGCTTTCGGGCAACACGCCCAAAATTGAGGAGTGGCGGCACGAACAGGCCCTGGCCCGCACCCAGCAGCGCCGGCCCGATTTGCTGACGTAGAGCCCCCCTTTAGCTTATCGCCTACTTGATAAGCGCTTGCATTAGCAGCAAACCAGGGAACAAGCTAAAGCATGTTCTACAAACCACTTGCTATCATCAGCATAAAGCCCTATCTTTGCGCTCCGTTTCGTAAAATACTAATTCCCGACGGCGGCGCCGTCTTTCGCAATTTTCTCAGCCATGAGCGTACTACTTGACTTTATCCAGGCCGAATCGCAGGAGCGCCGCGCCAGCTTCCCCCAGTTCGCCGCCGGCGACACGGTGAACGTGCACGTGAAAATCCGTGAAGGTGCCAAAGAGCGCATTCAGCAGTTCCAGGGCGTGGTGCTTCAGCGCCGCAACCCAAGTTCAAATGGTGAAACCTTCACCGTGCGCAAGATTTCGAACCAAATCGGTACCGAGCGTATCTTCCCCCTGCTGTCGCCTAACATCGAGAAAATCGAAGTAATCCGTCGCGGCAAAGTACGTCGCGCCCGTTTGTTCTACCTGCGTGGCCTGTCGGGCAAGCAGGCTCGTATCAAAGAGCGTCGTTTGAACCCGGTGGCCAAAACGGCAGCCGCTTAAGCCCCGTGGCCGCCTTCGGGCGGAGATAACCCGGAAAAAGCCGGCCCCATGCGTGGGGCCGGCTTTTTTTGCTTTGGCTTGCACCAGTTGCGGAGTGACAGCCGGCCGCAAGTAGCTGCCCGGCTCAACGGCTGGGAACGGCTATTTCCCGGATAAGGACGCCTGACAAATCCGGCAAAAAATTGACTCATAGCAAGGCTGCGCGGCGGGTGCAAATAATTATTTATGGACTTAACACTTTTATTTTCAATCATTCACCCCTACCAGACTAGCTCATTCAGGCAATCGCAATACTGAACAATTCAGGTTTTTTGTTTAGCTTGGCGGCGAAATGGCTTTCCCGGTTGGAGAATAGCCCTGCGCGTCGTCAAGCATTAATTACCCTATGCCCCGTACCCTGTTGCTGATTGTGCTTTTTGTGGCGCTGCTTCTGGAGCTGGCCCTCACGGGCGGGTCGTTTTTTGCGCCGACTCAGACGCTGGCCCTGTTTGGGGTGAAGTACGGGCCGGACAATGCCTTTCTGGGCTACGTGCTGGGTTGGCTGCTGCTGTTCGTGTCGCTGGTCGCAGCGGTGGCGCTGTTGCAGGTGCAGCGACGGCGGCCGGGCTTTGCCACCTGGTGCTACCTGTTAGGTTTTTGGTGGATAGGCATTGGTATCGGCATCTACTTCGCCTACGGCAAACCTGATAACTTGCTGCTCGACTCAGTGAAGGGGCTGCTCATTGTGGTGCTGACCTGGCGCTGCCAGACCGCCCGGCTGATGGCGCGCCGCTACTAGCACCAAAACTTTGCTTAGTAGGGCCTAATCAGTATATTAGCGCCGGCCCGGTTCATTTTCCCAGGCTCGTGCTATGCCCGCTGCCCATTTGCACCCGTCTTTTGCCATTCCGAAGCTGTCGCGTGCCGGTCGGCTGCTGGCTATTTTGCAGGTGCTCAAGGAAACGCTGAGTATTATTTTTCTGGGTATTCCACTGGTGAAGGCCGTGCCGCTGGTGTTGCTGTCGGCGTTTCCGGGCGTGGTTCTGTACCTGTTGCATTGGCACCTGGCCCTTGGCCGGGCCGGCCGGGTGCTGGCCACCGCGGTGTGGCTGTTCACGCTCATTGATGAGTTGTGGGGCTTTTTCCTGTTCCAGGAGCTGGACTCGCCCACCCGGGCGCAGATGCAAATGCTGTACTGGAGCTATTTCCTGGGGCTGGGCATTATCCTGCTGGCCCTGGCTGAGCTGGCCTGGCGCTGGCACCGGCATCGGGTGCGGGTGCGGCGCAATGTGTACCACCAGGCCCTGCTCACGGCCCGGCAGCGACGCTAGCAGGCCGGGCAGCGCGGGGCAAAGTTGACCGTTTGGGTTGGGCGGCTGGTATATTTGCCGTTCTTCGCGGCGGAACTCTTGTTCCGCAACCCACTTGCTGCCTCGTATGGCCGACCTGAAAACGCCACCCCCTGCCCCTGCTCCCGGTTCTTCCTCTAAAAAGACGCGTCGGCGCTGGCCGGTGCGGCTGGCCAGCTGGGCCTGGGTGCTGTTCGGGCTGGTGGTGATTCTGTTTCTGGTGTATCCGTTTCTGGTGAGCACCAACTTCCTGTTCCTGTTCGGCAAGTCGCCCAGCCTGGCCGATTTGGAAAACCCGCGGGTGGAGCGGCCCTCCGAAGTGTATACTTCCGATGGCGTGCTGATTGGCAAATACTTCCGCGAAAACCGCTCACCGGTACCGCTCAGCCAGATGTCGCCCCTGCTCGTCAAGGCCCTGATTGCGACTGAGGATGTGCGCTTCTACCAGCATTCGGGCATCGACCTCACCGCCTTGCTCGGCAGCGTGTACTCGTCGGCGCGGGGCGACAAGCGTGGGGGCTCCACCATCAGCCAGCAGCTGGCCAAGAACCTGTATAAAATCCGTCGGCAGCAGAGCCGTGGGGCGCTGGGCTACATTCCGGTGGTGAGCACCATTGTGGCCAAAACCAAGGAGTGGCTGACCGCCGTGGATTTGGAGCAGCGCTATACGAAGGAGGAAATCCTGCGCATGTACCTGAACACGGTGGAGTACGGCTCCAGCGCGTTCGGCATCAAGGTAGCGGCCAAAACCTTCTTCAACACTTCGCCCGACAGCCTGCGGCCCGAGCAGGCGGCCATGCTGGTGGGCATGCTCAACAACCCCACGGCCTACAACCCCAAGTTCCACCCCGAGGCTGCGCGCCGCCGCCGCAACGTGGTGCTCGACCGCATGGCCCAGGCTGGCGTGCTGCCCAAGGCCGAAATTCAGACCCTGAAAGCCCTGCCCGTGGTGCTCGACTACCACGTCGAGAAGCACATCGACGGGCCGGATACCTACTTCCGGGGCGCGGTGAGCCAGTTTGTGGGTGCCTGGTGCGACAGTACGGACCATGACATGTACCGCGACGGCCTG
Organism: Bacteroidota bacterium; assembly: GCA_030853845.1. Lineage (GTDB taxonomy): Bacteria > Bacteroidota > Bacteroidia > Cytophagales > Hymenobacteraceae > Hymenobacter. The sequence continues at coordinate 3,675 of JALYUI010000630.1, forward strand.
AAAATCTACCTCACTATTGACTCGCGCATGCAGGGGCACGCCGAAACTGCCCTGCACGAGCGAATGAAAGCCTTGCAGCGCCAGTTCGACAATTTCTGGCGCGACAAGGACTCGAACCCCTGGGTGGACGATAAGGGCCATGAAATCCCCGATTTCATCCTCACTCAGATGAAGCGCACCGAGAGCTACAAGACCCTCGCCAACCACTTCAAAAACCAGCCCCAGCGCCTCGATTCGGCTTTGAACGCCAAGCGGCCGATGAAGGTGTTTACCTGGAAGCACGACGACAACGACACCACGCTGGTGATGTCGCCGCTCGATTCGCTGGCTTACTACAAGCATTTTTTGCAGTCGGGCATGATGAGCATGGACCCCTTCACCGGCCAGATTAAAGCCTGGGTGGGCGGGCTCGACTACCGTTTTTTCCAGTACGACCACGTGCGCCAGGGCAAGCGCCAGGCCGGCTCCACGTTCAAGCCCTTCGTCTACCTCACGGCCCTCGACAACGGCTACTCGCCCTGCGACCGCATCCGCGACCAGCGCGTCACCATCAAGTACGTCGAAAACGGCCAGCCCATGGAGTGGCAGCCCGACAACGTGACCCGCGAGTACACCGGCCTCAACATGACCCTGCGCCACGCCATGGCCCGCTCGGTGAACTCCGTGACGGCCCAGCTGACCGAGAAAGTGGGCTGGGAAAACGTGGCCAAGTACGCCCACAAGGTGGGCATCACCTCGCCCCTGCTTTCGGTGCCCAGCATCGGCCTGGGCTCGGCCGGCGACGTGAGCGTGTACGAAATGGTAGATGCGTACAGTACGTTCATGAACACGGGCTTCCGCTCGGAGCCCCGCCTCGTTTCGCGCATCGAAGACCGCAGCGGCAACGTCATCAAACAATTCGACCCCGAGCAGAAGCGCGCCATCTCGGCCGAAACCGCCTGGCTGATGACCTATATGCTGCGCGGCGGCATGGAGGAGCCCGGCGGCACCTCGCAGGCGCTCTGGGACTACGACCTCTGGCACAACGACAACCAGATTGGCGGCAAAACCGGCACCACCAGCAACTACTCCGACGGCTGGTACATGGGCATGACCAAGGACCTGATGACGGGCGTGTGGGTGGGCGGCGAAGACCGCAGCATCCACTTCACCGGCTCGCAGCAGGGCGAGGGCGGCCGCACGGCGCTGCCCATCTTCGGCAAGTTCATGGAAAAGGTGTACCAGGACAAGGACCTGAGCTACACGCCCGGCCACTTCCCCAAGCCCTCGGTTAAAATCAGCAAGAAATACAGCTGCGTGTCGCCCGAGGAGCCGCGCCGCCGCGAAGTCGCCGTCGATACCATCGCCGCCGATAACCTGCTGGAGCAGATGAACAACGGCGGAGGGGGCGTACCGGACAGCGTACGGCCGTAACAGTGCCGCTGAATGGCTATTGGTACACGTAGTCGTGTACCAATCGGCTACTGTCCCGACAGGTGAATAGAATCGTTTGGGCTAATTTGCCGTCTGAGCGATAACGTAAAAGTTTGCGGGTTTCAAGAGGGCATTGGCCTACGTAGCCCACCTCTTCAACGAGCCGGCCTTTTGAATCCATCTTTTTGAGGTTGCGGTATTTCGAAATCGATTCTGCTCTGGGATAAGCGAGGTAGTTGCCGTCTATATAGACCGCATTTTTGGGGTAACTATAATAGTTCGTTGCACTCACTTCTTTATCTGTATACGAAACCTGCTTGCTCAACCGGCCACGCCAATCATAGAAGTAGAGCGTGCGATAGCTAGGCGTTGCGTCGTCATTGTTGAATGAAGAATTTTCGCGCAGCTCCCCAGACTTATAGTAGCTACATTGCTGTTTTTCCAACACGGTAGAATCTCGCAGCAGCATATATCTAATGCGCTTCCCTTTTGAGTTATATTGATAAATGCTTGTTGACCCTTCCTGCCACACCCTTCTCTCCTCATAATCCTTGGGTAGAATTACACACCCGCCGGGCCTGCCTAATCCCTTGTCAACATTTGGCTTGAGTTTCTTCTCGTACCGAAAGAATCTGGCTTTAATCAACAAGCCTTGGTCATTATAAAACGCGAAGCTTTTAACGCTATCGCCCCGCATAATGCCAACAGTTTTAATTACGCTGGTGTCACGGTAAGTCATGTGCCTGGAGCCAACGCCAAATCTATACGTAGTTCCCTCACTAGTTTCTTCGTAATCCTGATGATATTCTTCGAAAACCAATTGGTCTTTAGAGTTGAATACTTGGGTTACTGCCAAGATTTTTTTAAGGGAATCGGTGCCTTCATACTGGAATATCTTGACGATATGGCTTTGCTTCTTTTGTCCACTATTACACATAGATAACAGCGGAAAGAACACGAAAGTCCAGCGGAGGCATTTCATAAGGTTGCTTGATTTCCGGAATGCAAGATGGTGAAATACCGGGGTTGCCAATCAACGCTTGGTCGCCAGAAAACTTATGACTTCCATTGTCGCAGCAGTTCGCGCGCTTCCTCCGTCGAGTAAGTTTCGCCCCGCTCGCCTTGCTTAATCGCCTCTTCGATTTTCTCTACCAGAATGAGCTTATCAACCAGCTCATCGATGGAAAACTCACGTGGCAGGTCTTTCAGCACAACGGATATCTGTTCCTGGCTAATCATGGCAGCAAAGTCGAAAGGTTAACTGCACTAAGTTACGCCGGGTGCCCCGTTTTATCTCACGCCCCCCCGTACAGCGCCGCCAGCGCCCCGTGCAGCGCCGGAAACTCGAACGTGAAGCCCTGGGCCAGCACTTTGGCGGCGCTCACATTCTGCGAGGCCAGCACGATTTCGCTCATCTCGCCTAGAGCCAGCTTCAGGCCGAAGGCTGGCACTTTGGGCAGCAGCAGCGGCCGGTGCAGCACCTGCGCCAGTTCCTTGGTGAACTCCTCGTTGGTGACCGGGTGCGGAGCCACGGCGTTGTAGGTGCCCTGCCAGCGCGCATCGTCGAGCATGGCCATGAACAGGCGACACAGGTCGTCGAGATGAATCCAGGACATGAACTGCTTGCCGCTGCCCAGAGCTGCGCCCGCGCCCAGCTTCACCGGCTTGGCAATCTGGGGCAGCGCGCCGCCGTCGGTGCTGAGCACGATGCCGATGCGCGGCACCACTGTGCGGATGCCCAGCGCGGCCACGGGCGCGGCGGCCAGCTCCCACTGGTGGCCCACGTCGGCCAGGAAGTCGTGGGTGGGCAGGCCGGGCGGCGACTCCTCGGTGAGCAGTTGCGCGCCGGTGTCGCCGTACACGCCAATGGCCGAGGCCGAAACAAAGGCCTGCACGTGGTGGCCGGGCTTGGCCAGCTCGCGGTGCAGCAGGGCCAGCCCGCCCAGGCGGCTGCCCATAATGGCCTGCTTGCGCTCGTCGGTCCACTTGCCGTCGCTCACGCTGGCCCCGGCCAGGTTCACAATGTAGTCGGCGTAAGGCACGGCGGCCTCGTCGATGGTACCGGCCTGCGGGTCCCAGCGGAAACCGTGGTAATGGCTGCTTTTGGCAGGCGAGCGGCTCAGCAGGGCCACTTCGTAGCCGGCATCGATGAGCATGTCGGCCAGCCGGCTGCCAATCAGGCCCGTGCCACCCGTGATGAGCACTTTACGCGGTGAATTCTCAGTCATGGGTGGGAAGGAAGGAGCAAGTAGTTTTCAGAGTAGCAGCAGCAGAGAGCCCTGGTCCAAGCGGCAACTGGTCGGAAAGATGTCGGTTATTTCCCAATCTGGCGCAGAAACTCGCTACGCAGCGACTCGTCGGCGGCGAAGCGGCCGCTGTACTCGGTGGTGAGGGTGCTGCTGCTGGTATCGTTCACGCCCCGGCTCATCACGCACAGGTGGTCGGCCTCGATGAGCACGGCCACGTCGTCGGTGCCCAGGCTGCGCCGGAGCTCCTCGGCAATCTGGCGGGTGAGGCGCTCCTGCACCTGCGGGCGGCGGGCGTAATACTGCACCACGCGGTTGAGCTTGCTCAGGCCCACCACCTGCTCGCCCGGCAGGTAAGCCACGTGGGCCTTGCCGATGATGGGCACGAAGTGGTGCTCGCAGCACGAAAACAACGTGATATCGCGCTCCACCAGCATCTGCTGGTACTGGTAGCGGTTCTCGAACAGGCGTACCTCGGGCCGGTGCTGGGGGTCGAGGCCCTTAAACCACTCCTGCACGTACATTTTGGCCACCCGGCGCGGGGTACCGGCCAGGCTGTCGTCGGTCAGGTCGAGGCCCAGCTCGCGCATAATGGCCTCGAAGTGGCCGCTGATGGCCGTAATCTTGTCTTCCTCGCTGCGGGCAAAAGCATCGGAGCGAAGGGGGGTGCGCAGGTTGGCGGGCAGCTGCGAGTCGGGGGCCGGGCGTTGCCCGGAAGTGTTATCCATGATATTCGACAAAGTTACGGTCGGTCTCGTAGAGCGTGACCGACAGGGCCAGCCCGGCGGCCAGGTGGGGGCGCAGGCGCTGCCAGATAACCACGGCTATGTTCTCGGCCGTGGGGTTGAGAGTGGCAAACTCCTCGGTATCGAGGTTAAGGTTGCGGTGGTCGAAGCGGTCGAGGATTTCGCGCTTGATGAGGTCGCTCAGCCGCTTCATATCGTACACGTAGCCGGTGTCGGGGTCGACGGGGCCGGTCAGGCGCACGGTCAGGTTATAGTTGTGGCCATGGTAGTGCGGGTTATTGCACTTGCCAAAGACTTGCTGGTTGCGCTCGTCGCTCCAGGCGGGGTTATGCAGGCGATGGGCAGCATTGAAGTGCTCGGTGCGGCAAATAGTAACGGACATAGGCGCAAATAACCCCTGTCATAGCTGGTTTGTTACAAAGGCTCCCGCCTAGTGTCGGGAGCACGCCAACAAATTTTTATCGATTATTGAACGAAAGAAGTATTTAATTTTACTTAATAAACAAAAACAGCAAAATTGTTAAAAAAAGGGGGGGCATCCGAATTTGCATCGGATAAAGGTCCTAAATTTGAAAAGCCGGATAACGGTACCCACCGCATTGTTCATCCGGCCCTCTTTTCTTTAATGCTTTCTTTAGTCGTTATCCCCATGAAACGTAGTTTACTCATCCTACTTCTCGTATGCGTGGCAGCGCTGAGCGGATATGCTCAGAAATCTCCTGTAGATGAAGCTGATAAGTCTATCAATGGTATCCCCCGCAAGGGCCAGCAAGTCACGATGCAACTCGACAACCGCCGCGTCGAAGCCGCCTGGTTGAAGCAGTTGACCGATAAGTTCGGCAACAAGGTGAAGAATAACAAGGGCGTACTCAGCATCGATGGCGTAGTAATCGACGAAATTGCACCCAACCCGATTCGGGTTATCAGCAAAGTCGACGCGGCCCCCACCGGCACCACCGTCTGGTGGAGCATCGACCTGGGCAACGCCTACCTGGGCAAGGAATCGACCCCGGTGCAGTGGAAATCAGCTGAGAAATACCTCAAGGAATTCGCCCGGATGATGTACCGCGAAGACCTTGCCGGCCAGATTACCGATGCCGAAAAAGCCCTCGTAAACTCGCAGAACAACCACATGGCCGTGATTGATAAGCAGAACACCATCAAGAAGGACATTGATAAGAATAAAGCCAAGAAGCTCGAAATTCAGCAGATGCTGGCGGCCAACGCCGCCGAGCTTCAGCAGCTTAACAACCTCATCGACCTGAACCTGAAAGAGCAGGAAGCTGCCCGCGCCGACATTGTGAACATGCGCATCGCGCTGGAATCGGTGAAGGAGCGCATCAACAAAATTGAGTAGTCGGGCTAACGCTTCGATTATCAGCCTGCAAAATGCCCCGCCACCCTTGGCGGGGCATTTTTGTTTGGGGCCGGGGCCAACCTTGCCGGGCCAGGCGCGTTGGCAGAAACAGCCGCTACGTTGCGGCATCACTCTCCCCTCCTCTCATGGAAAAGACCGAAGTTCAAAATCAGGTTCACCTCGACAGCGCCGTACACCTGCTCGGCGGCAACCTCAGCGAAGAAGCCGACCGCAGCAGCCTCGACAACCACTTGCAGCAGTGGATTGAGGATTTGAAAGCAGCCAACAACCCCTCCTTCCACCAATTGGTAGTCGATTTACAGGAGTTGAAAGCGCATTTCGGCAGCGGCTCCTACGATGTTGACATCATTGCCCCCTTGCTGGCGCGTATGGGCACCAATACCACCCAGGCCGCCAGTTTCGCCGAGGGCAACACGGCCCCGCGCGTAACCAAGCTAGGCGAGGCCCTGACGGCCGCCGCGCACCAACTGCGCCACGGCGGCCCGGTAGCCGAAACCGCCGAATAAGCTAGCAGGGCTACTGCCGCGACCACAACAGCAGCAGCTGCGTGAAAGCCAGCAGCAGTAGCCCCAGCAGCACGGCCGTACCAGGCAGCACGCCGCGCACCAGCCGCCGCCAACGGTCGGCGGGGGTGGCGGCGCGCTCCTGCCAGGTAAGCAGCACACCCAGCATGGCCACGTCGCCGAAGCAGAAAAGGACGCCCAGAAAAGTGAGGACGAATTGGGAGAGGGATGTCATGGGCGAAGCGCGGGAGCAGCAGGAAGGGGAATGGATGGTCGGGCAGCGGATATCGCCAGCACCCGACGGGTTTGCCAGTCGGCCCAGGTGAGGCCCTGCCAGTGCGTGTAGGCGGCGTAGCGGGCGCGGGCCTCGGCCACCACGTAGGTGAGGCGACGCTGGGCCTGGTCAGCATCGATGAGGACGGGGTTGCCATATTCGTCGCTCATGGTGAGTTGGGTGGCCTCGTCGAGCACAGCACGGCGGGCCAGCACGGTAGGCAGCACGCGGGCCGGCATGCCGAGCAGAAAACCCACGTCGATGCTACGGAAGCGCGGCTGTAGGTTGTAGCGGGCAATCCAGACTTCCCAGTTGCCGGCGGCCAGCAGCAGCAGTACCGCGTACACGGCCAGGGCATTGAGGCGCACAAGGCTGTAAGCCGAGCGGCGCTGCCATATTTTGAGCAGCACCGTGCCGAGCCCAAAAAACACCAGCAGCAGGAAAAAGCACACTCCGATGCGCTTGTAGGCCAAGCCGCAGTGCTGAATATAATAGTAGTTGCGCAGCCCCACCGATACGGCCAGTACCGCGTTTTGTAGCACCCAGATGCTGGCCCCGCGTCGCAGCCACGCCAGGCCGGGCGCATAGAAATTGAGATTGCGCCGGAAAAACCACAGCACGATACCCATCGCCAGCAGGATACTGAAAATGAGCACCCAGGTACCGGCATGCACAAACTGCGTCAGGTCGAACCCCGGCGCGGGCTCAAAGCCGAACCACAGCCAGCGCACGTCGATGGCATTTACCAGCAGCAGCAGCGCATTAACCAGCCCGAACACGGCCAGGGCCGCCAGATATTCCTTGCGCAGGTCGAGGGCGCGGGTGGTTTTCAGACGGAAGTCGGGCCGGCGCACGGCCAGCGAGGCCACCCGGTCGCGCTGCCGCCGGATAAATTCCCCGAACTGCGACTCCTGGTCGGCGAAGTAGAACACCGGCACCGCCACTACCACAGCGGCCGTGGTACCGAATCCCAGCGCCAGAAACAGCAGGTGGCCAAGGGAAATATCGGGCAGCAGCAGCAACAGCCAGTCGCCAAGCACCGCCAGTGCCCGGCCGCTGAGGCGGGCATATACGGGGTTGGCCACCGCAAACAGTCCGTGGAAAGCCCCCAGAATAACCAGTGGCAGCAGCAGCAGCCGGCCGTAGAACCACCCCCGGCGCACGCCCGCCCCGGCGTGGCGTGGGGGTCGCACGCCGCGTAGCACCCGCAGCCAGGCCTCCAGACTGCTCCGCAGCCCCGTGAGACCCGCGAAAAGCAGCAGTTTTAGCGGCGGCTGGTTTACGAAGCCCAGCAGCAGCAGCACCGACACCCCGCAGGCCAGCGCCGCCACCGCCGAGCCATATACGGCCACCATGGCCCCGCCCAGCAGGCAGCCGAACACCGCCAGCCAGAAGTAGCCCGAGCGCCGCGCTGCCGCGTGCCGGGGCAGCTGCACCAGCTGCACCACCACCACGAAAAAGCTAAACAACAGCATGTTCAGCCCGCCCCGCTCCTGCCAGAACAGCCAGTCGAATAGCACTACGCCCAGCGGCAGCAGCAGGCGTTGGCGTGCCGTTAGAGGTGGGGCCACCGGTTTGGCAATGCCAGCCGGCACCGGCCGCCAAGTTCCCGAAGATTCAAGGGTTGGATTCATAATTTGGTTTATTTATAAAGAACTTTGTTTTTCAAAGTAATGAGTCAAAAAAAGAGCCCTTTCGAGGAAGCTTCGTTGATTTTAGCGGGCTGCGAGAGCTAACGGCCTTGCCACTTTACTATAGACGATAAAAGGCCTGGCTTGCGGATAAGCGACCCGTACCAGGCCGTCATTCAGTCGGCAATGAAATTGGCCAAAGCGAAAGCGGGTGTAAGAGTGGCGGGCCAGGGGCTGAAAAAAGTAGTTATCCTGAAATACGACTCCACCGGGCACCCACCGGATGTACAGCAAATCGAATGCGTAGTAGAGGCTCCAATCGGTACGGCGAGCCACGTAAAATGGCCCGGCATTAGCCTGATGCCGAAAGGTAATCCCAGGCTTGCGCAACCGCAGGGCCTGTTGCACCTCAGGGTGCCGCAGCAACGGTTGCGCATCTAACCGCAGCGTATCGCCTTGTCCGGCGCAATAATGAGCCAGCAGTTGCGCGGCCTGCGGGTACACTATCCGGCCGCCGAGTTGGAGCGTACCGTAGAACAGGCGCAGTCCCCACCGGTCGGCGCGGGTAGAACGGCTGGCCAGCGCCCGGCGCTCCACCCCATCAAGTACCCGCTGCCCCAGGCCAAAATCACCTACTGCGAACAGCAGCCCGCCGCTGGCCAGGGCCACCGCCAGCAGGCCGAGCAGGCACGGCAGCCGGCGGCGCGCGCGTATGGGTGGTTGAGTGCACAGAGCCATTGATGATAAATAAATAATGAAATTTCCGGCCTCTTACCTACCCCCGCAGCAGCTTCTCCAATGTGGCTAAATGCTCCTGGAAGGCGGCCTTGCCCGCGGCGGTGGCCGAGTAGGTAGTGTTGGGTTTCTTGCCGATGAATTGTTTACTCACGAGCACATAGTCGGCCTTTTCGAGGGCGGCGACGTGGCTGGCGAGGTTGCCGTCGGTGAGGCCAAGCACTTCCTTAAGGTCGTTGAAGCTCACCGACTCGTTGGCCAGCAGCACGGCCATCACGCCAAGGCGCACGCGGTGGTCGAAGGCTTTATTGAGGGTGTGGATGAGGTGCTTCACGCGGATACCGGGGAGTGGGCCGCCGCGCCGGTTGCGGCCGGCCGCTCGTAGCGGTTGTACATCAGCAGGCCGTAGCCGATGTGGCCCAGGCCAAAGCCGAGCGCAAAGTAAATCAGCCCCCAGCCGGGTTGCAGCATGGCCAGCAGCCCCAGCCCGATTTGAGTGAGCCCGAGCCAGCGGATTTCGTCGAGGGTGTACTTGCTGGCGTTGAGCAGGGCCAGGCCATAGAACAGCAGCAGGCCGGGTACCACCATGCCGGCATCGCCGCCCAGGTAGAGGCGCAGGCAGAACAGGCCACCCGCCACCAGCGGCACGGCCAGGGCCGCGGCCAGCCGGCGGGCCGGGGCGCTGTTGAGCGTCTGGCCGCTGCGGTGGGTGCGCCGGCGGGTGAAGAAAAACGCCAGCAGCAGCGCCGCCGCGATGGTGCCCCCCGCCAGTAGCAGCAGAAACGGCAGCGCCGCCCGCCGCTCGGTGGCCGAAGCCTGCATCAGACGCAGGTAGCCGTCAGGGAATTCGCTTTGCAGGTAGAAATGCCCCACAGCCGCCGCCAGCAGTGCCACCACGCCCGCCCCCACCCCGCTCAGGCCCGAGAGCGAGAGAAAGCGCGAGCTGCGCTCCATAATGGCGCGGATTTCGGTAAGTTGGGCGAGGGGGTCGGGCGCGGCGGCGGGCTTCATAAGTATCGAAGTGCTTTGTAATGCAAAGTTGAAGAAAAGATTTGATACTTTTGCTTCCTCCCAAGCAGAATTTATTTTAATGCCCGCTACTAACATCAGAATTTTCCACCCTTGGCAAATGGCTTCTACCATTTGGGGCATCACAAACGCAACGAGTACCTGTATTTACATTATCACTGCGGGAATAGAGACCGGCGCTCTGGGTATGGCCACTGGTTTTTTTATCGGTTTAATACTTGCCGTCGCCTCACTGCCTTCTCTAATTCCTCTAGCCTTGCTCTTGCCTAAGCTGCTTGTACTGAACTCTGCCTCTCTACGGAAATGGGCGATAATAGCTATGATAGTCTGCACTTTTCTGCTGCTTGCATTGCCGCTTATCTGGATAGTATATCTGGAAAATAGCCAAGTTGATTCATTGCGCCCGTTATGGCAAACATTCTGCCTCCTACTCGCATATTTGAGCCCTTGCTTAATAGGAGCTTTGATAGCGACTGGCTACTACTGTCGGTTCTGGCTATTCAATAGCACAGGACTAAAAATCAGTGACTGATGCACGCAGATGAATTATGAAAAAAAGTAATGGCTACTCTTCTTCTACACCATTCCTGATGGTCTGCTACACTTCAGCAACTAGTGCTACTTGGGTATCCAACCGATGGAAACGGCAGCGGTTTCGGCGGCGAGGCTGCTCATGCGACAGCAGTTGCGGGGGTATAACAAGAAACGGCGCACGCCGGCCAGCCCCCTTCTACTAACGCTGGGCACGGGCCGGGGAGAAACGAATTAGCAGCCCGAGGCAGCGAAACCGGCCGCACCTGCGTACTGCCCGCATGATGCGCTTACGCCTGCGATTGTTCGAATTTGAGGATTTGGCCTGGTTTCCGGAAGTCATCCGAACCGGGATGATGGATTACCTGCGGTTTATGATTTCGGCGCTGGGCATTTATCGGCCCATTGTGCCGCTGCTGGCCGAGGGGCTCGCCCGCAGCGGCCGCAGCCACATTCTGGAGCTGGGCGCGGGGGCCGGCGGCGGCATCGAAACCGTGCTGGCGGCCCTGCACCGGCAGGGCAAGCAGCCCACCATCACCCTCACCGACCTCTACCCCCAGCCTGCCGCCTGGGCCGACCTGACCCGGCGCTCGCAGGGGGCCATCGGCTACGAAAAGGCCCCAGTTAATGCGCTGGCGGTGCCGCCCCACCTCACAGGATTCCGCACCATTTTTTCGGCCTTCCACCACTTTGCGCCCCGCGAGGCGCAGGCCCTGCTGCACGATGCCGTGCGCGCCGGCTCGGGCATTGGCGTGTTTGAGGGCGCGGGCAAGCACTGGGCCGAAATCGGGCTGGTGTGGACGGCCAACCTGCTGGCTCAACTGCTGCTCACGCCGCTGTTCCGGCCCTTCCGGCTCAGCCGGCTGGTGTTCACGTATCTGCTGCCGGTTATTCCGCTCTGCACCGTTTGGGATGGGACGGTTTCGGTGCTGCGCATGTACTCGCCCGCCGAGCTGCTGGCCCTGGCCCAGGCCGCCGACCCGGCCGGGGCGTTTGCCTGGCAGGCCGGCCGCAAGCGTCATTGGTGGGGGCCACAGGTGACGTACCTGGTAGGCTGGCCGGTTGGCACTGAACAATTGGCAATTAGCAGTGAGCAGTGAGCAGTGAGCAGTGAGCAGTGAACGATGCTCGTTGCGAAGCGCATTCTGCTGTTTATCGACACCTTTGCTTATCCCCAACTGCTAACTATTCACTGCTAATTGTTCACTGACTACAAAAAGGCGCTGCCACTGCTGCGTATCCCCTTTTCGGTGTACCTCATGCCGGTGTTCTGGTTTGGGCTGAGCGCGTTGCGCGGGCCGTGGAACGGGTGGCGGGCGGCGGGCGTGTTCGTGGTGCTGCACCTGCTGGCCTACCCAGCCTCCAACGGCTACAACTCTTATTATGATAAGGACGAAGGCAGCATTGGCGGGCTAAAAGCCCCCCCCAAAGTCACACCCGAGCTGCTGCATCTGGTGTGGCTGTTCGATACGCTGGCCGTGGCGGGCGCGGCGCTGCTGGGCTGGCCGTTTGCGGCGCTAGTGGTGGTTTATCTGTTGATTTCCAAGGCATACAGCTACGAGGGCATCCGCCTGAAAAAGTATCCGCTGCTGAGTACGCTGGTCGTCGTCGTGTTCCAGGGCGCGTTTACGCTGCTGATGACGCAGGTGGGCGCGGGGGCCACGCCGGCGCAGCTGTTCGAGAACACCAACCTGCTGCTGGCGCTGGTGAGCACGCTGTTTCTGTGCGGCTCCTACCCGCTCACCCAGGTGTACCAGCACGAGGAAGATGCCCGGCGGGGCGACCGCACCCTGAGCCTGCGGCTGGGCATCCGGGGTACGTTCATTTTTGCGGCCATCGGGCTGTTGGCCGGGGCGGCTACGCTGGGGCTGGCCTACTGGCTGCGCCAGGAAATGCGGCCGCTGCTGCTGTTTCTGGTGGCTACCGGGCCGGTGGTACTGCTGTTCAGCCGCTGGGCCTGGGCCGTGTGGCACGACGAAGCGGCCGCCGATTTCGAGCACACCATGCGCATGAATCAGGTATCGTCGCTGTGCCTGAGCGCGGCGTTTATTGCCATGCTGCTCTGGCGTTAGGTATAATAACGTAGCCCCGTACAAGGCGGTCATGCTGAGCTAGCTGAAGCATCTCAACCGCGCTACTTACTAATTTCAGTATTGCGGTAGAGATGCTTCGGCAAGCTCATCATGACTGCCTTATTACTCTTAAACTCACTTCCCTGCGACTATGCGACACTATTGGCTGCTCCTGCTGCCGCTGCTGGCGGCCTGCAACTCCACTCCCTCGGCCGTGAACGAGGGGACCGTTTCGCGTATGGCCGACCATCAGCGCCCGGCCGCCGACTCTGCCACCCAAGCCCTGCCCGCGCCCGACACCACCGCCGCCAAGGCCGTTTCGGTGGGGAGCGACACCTTGCGCGTGGTGCGCCAGCGCCACCATTTCAGCCACGCCGATGGCCCGCTCGACTTGTTCCAGTTGGTATATCGCGGCCCATCCATCCTGGAAGGCACCGGCGAATTCACCATCACGGCCCCAGGCGGGCAGGTTATTTTCCGGGAGGTGCTCACCGAGCCCGACCTCGAAGCTGCGCTGGTGTATGAAATGAAAGGCCCTTCTGCCACCCGCGCCGAGCGCGAAACCTTCGTACTGCGGCGCATCGACCGGTTTTTCGGACCTTCACAGTTCCATACGCCGGCAGTAGCGGCCAAAGCGACTTTCCCGGGCGGCATCGAAAACCTCGACCGCGCCACCTGGCGCGACCTGCAGAAACGGCCCGATGCCATCGGTTTCGAATACCTGAAAGGCAAGGAAGACCGGCAGGTCATTGCCTGGTCGCCGCTGACGAAGCAGACGGTGCGGGTGCAATAGCCCCTTAGCGTGGACTCTGCGAGTCCGCGTGTGAGCCCGTCGTTGAGACG
>JALYUI010000633.1 GCA_030853845.1 Bacteroidota bacterium
GTCGAAGCATCTCTACCGCGATAGTAAATGATTACGCTCGCGGTAGAGCTGCTTCACTGTGTTCAGCATGACGTGCTTTTTTCTCAATCATCCCTACACAATGGCTTTGCCTTTCTTCAAATCATCCTCCACCAGCGGGGCTTTGGTTTTGCCGATGATGTAGCGCAGGCCCTTGTCGTAGCTGAAGTAGCTCCAGGTCCATTGCAGCAGCACCATGAGGCGGTTGCGGAAGCTCACCAGCGAGATAACGTGCACCACGCCCCAGGCCAGCCAGGCCAGCAGGCCGCTGAGGTGGAGCTCCTGGCCGAAGAGCTTGATGTCGGCCACGGCGTGGTTGCGGCCGATGGTGGCCATCGCGCCTTTGTCGTGGTAGTGGAATTTTTCGGGCAGCTGCTTGGCCAGCACCCGCTTGAGGTTGCGCCCCACCAGCTGGCCCTGCTGAATGGCGGGCTGGGCCACCATCGGGTGGCCTTCGGGGTAGTCGGGGGTGCGCATGGCGGCAATGTCGCCGATGGCAAACACGTTGTCGTAGCCCAGCACGCGGCAGTATTCGTCCACGGCGTAGCGGTTGCCGGGCAGCAGGCAGTCGGGGTGCAGGCCGGCAATGGGGGCACCAATTACGCCGGCCGCCCAAATGAGCGTGCGCGAGATAAACTGCTGCCCGGTGTTGAGCGTCACGGTGTAGCCGTCGTACGATTTCACCCGCGCCTCCAGCCACACCTGCACCCCGAACGCACGCAGCGATTTCAGCGCATGTTCCGAAGCATTGGCCGACATGCCCTTCAGCAGCACCGGCCCGCTCTGCACCAGGTGGATGTCCATTTCCCGGAAATCCAGCTCGCGGTAGTCCTTCGGGAACACGTGGGTGCGCAGCTCGCTCAGGGCGCCGGCAATTTCCACGCCGGTGGGGCCGCCGCCCACAATCACGAAGTCGAGCAGGCTGTTGAGCTTCTCGTAGTCGCCGAGTTGCAGGGCCTGCTCGAAGTTGGACAGCACGGTGTTGCGCAGCTCGATGGCTTCTTCGACGCTCTTGATGGCGATGGAGTTGCGGGCCATGGCCGCGTCGCCGAAGTAGTTGGGCTCGGCCCCGGTGGCCAGCACCAGGAAGTCGTAGCGCACCCGGCCGATGCTGGTTTCCACCACCTGCGCCTCGGTATCGATGCGCTCGACTTCGGCCAGGCGGAAGTAGAAATTCTCCTGCTGGCTGAGGATTTTGCGAAACGGCGACACGATGTCGCCCTCGTCGAGCCCGGCCGTGGCCACCTGATAGAGCAGGGGCTGAAACGTGTGGTAGTTCTGCTTGTCGATGAGCACAACCTGCACCGGCACGTCGGCCAGGGCCTTGGTTAGCTCCAGGCCGCCGAAGCCGCCGCCCACAATCACCACGCGCGGCTTGCCGAGGTCATCAATTTTTGTTAGCCCTTCCATGCAGTAAAGATGCGAAGCCGGATGGCAGCTTCCCGGGGGCTGCTTACCCATTTTGGGCCGGCGGGGTTGTGTCGTGGGCCGGTGGCGGGCCGGCCGGGCCGAACTCTACCCGCCAAAGCCGCGTTAGCGGCCTGCATCCCAATTCCTTCAGGTCCGCCTATGAAACTGCTCGCCGCCCTCGTTCTCCCGCTCTGCGCCGTGCTGCTGGGCGCGGCCGCCCCGGCCGCCGATACCCAATCCGTGACGGTGCGCGTGTCGGCCCTGGTCTCCACTTCCTCCACCGTGAAACTGTATTTCTATAATACCCCCGCCGGCTTCCTCAAGAGCGGCAAGTGGGCGTTTTCGCGGTCGGTGAAGCCCGAGGGTAAAAGCGAAATCGCGCTGTCCATCGACCTGCCGCGCGGCGAGTGGGCCGTGTCCCTCACGCAGGACCTGAACAACAACAATAAAATCGACAAGAACTTCCTGGGCATCCCCACCGAGCCCTACGCCTTCTCCAACAACGTGCGCCCCACCATCGCCGCCCCCGGTTTCGACGAGTGCAAGTTCATGGTCGACGGCCCCGGCCAAATCATCAGCATCCGGCTGAAAAAGTAGCGGCCGGGTCACCTCAGTCGCCCCGAAACGGGTGCAGCCCGCGCCCCAGGTTTTCGGTGAGCTTCAGGGCGCGGCGCATGCGGGTTTCGCGCTGCTTGCCCTCGGCCACCAGCCGGGCCATGGCCCGGCGGTGCGCGCCGCTGTAATTGTGGAAGGCCGTTTCGGCCTCGGGCCAGGCAGCCAGAGCTTCGGCCAGCTCCTCGGGCAGGTCCACGTGGTCGGGGTTGGGGTCGGGCTCAATGGTCACATCCAGGGCATCGCCCAGCCCGATGCCCACGGCGGCGCACACGTCCTTATTCAGCATGAGGTAGCGGCCGCCGCCTTCCAGCGGCAGCAGTCCCAGCCGCAGCGCCTGGCCCCGAATGGTGACGATAACGCGTTTCGTGGCTTTGCCCAGCGCGGCCAGCACCTCGGCCGGCACCACAATAGTTTGGGTGGGCATGAAGCTGGGGCCGCCGGGCTCCAGCGCGGCGCGGAAATGCTGGGGAGGGTGCATGAAGGCAGTTGGGCAGTTGGGGCCGTAAAAGAACGTCGGGTTTCGTGCCCAACCCCCCGGGCTCAGTCCCCGCGCCGTTCCCCGGCCCCGCGAAACTTTCCTCCCCGTCAGGCTCTTGTAGTTCCTTGCACTGTAATCAAAAATCCTAACGATATGAAAGTTGACATCTGGTCCGACGTGGTGTGTCCGTTCTGCTACGTTGGCAAGCGTAAATTCGAAAAAGCCCTGGCCGGCTTCGCCCACCGCGACGAGGTGGAAGTGGTGTGGCACAGCTTCCAGCTCACGCCCGACTTCGAGCCGATTCCCGGCGAAAGCATCCACGAGTCGCTGGCCAAAAAGAAGGGCGTGTCGCCCGAAGAAGGCCGCCGCATGAGCGACCACATGACCAGCGTGGCCCGCGAAGTCGGCCTCGACTACCAGTTCGATAAAACCATTCCGGCCAATACCTTCCTGGCCCACCAGCTCATTCACCTTGGGGCCAACCACGGCAAGCAGGACGCCACCAAGGAGCGTCTCATGGCTGCCTACTACCTCGAAGGCCAGAACATCGGCGACCTCGACAACTTGGTCAAGCTCGGCACCGAAGTGGGCCTCGATGCCGCCGAAAGCCGCGAAGCGCTGAACGCCGGTACCTACGCCGAAGCCGTGCGCCTCGACGAGTACCACGCCCAGCAAATCGGGGTGCGCGGTGTGCCCTTCTTCGTGTTCGAGGATAAATACGCCGTATCGGGCGCGCAGCAGCCCGAGCTCTTCGCCGAGGTGCTGGAGAAGGTTTATGCCGAGTTCAAGCCGGCCAAGCCGGCCCTGACGATGGTAGCCGACGGCGACGCCTGCGGCCCGGAGGGCTGCGAGGTGTAAGCTGTAGCGTGGACCCTGCGAGTCCGCGCGTGTAATTGTTGGGCCGGTCGTTCAGACGCGCAGACTCGCAGAATCCACGCTACAAGCCCCGCCGCATGGGAATGTGCGGAATACCGTCTTCCACGTACATCGGCCCGCACTGTTCGTAGCCAAATTCGTTGTAAAACGGCTCCAGGTGCTGTTGCGCCCCTATTTTATTGGCCTGCTGGCCGAATAGCATATCGGAATAGTTCAGCGCCTGGCGCATCAGCTCGCGGCCCAGGCCGAACTGCCGGAAGGGCTGCGCCACAATAACGCGGCCGATGCTGGCTTCCTCGTAGCACTTGCCGGCATCGAAGAGGCGGGCGTAGGCGGCCAGCTCGCCGGCCTCGTTGTAGCCCAGCAGGTGGTGGGCGTCCATGTCCTGGCGGTCAATGTCCTGGAACACGCAGTTCTGCTCTACCACGAACACCTCCGAGCGCAGGCGCAGCAGGTCGTAGAGAATCAGGTTGGGTAAGGATTCGAAGGGAAGGCAGTGCCAGCGGATGGTCATAAACAGGGTTATTTGGGCATTTTCTCCACGTCCGGCAACGTCAGCACCTGGTACGGAATGCCCAGATTAGCGGCATTCTGCTCAACGGTGGTCGGAAAGCCGGCCTTTTTTCGGCGCTCGTTCACGCCCGCCGCATCCCTGATGGGCCACACGAAGGGGCGTTGGGCCTCGCGCTGGCCGGTGGCGGGGTTTAGTACGCTGTAGCCCATTGCCTGGGTGCCGTACAGCTGCTCCTTGCCGGCGCGCATAAGCTGGCGGTCCAGCATCTGGGCGTAGAGGAAAAACGGAATTTCATCCTCTTTAGCCGCTTTTTTGATGAGCGGCAGGTACTGGTCGATGTCGGGCGAGTGCTGGATAACGTACCAGGCGGCCTCGTTGGTGGACGTGCCCACCAGCGTTTTGCCGGGGTAGCCGTACTGCTTCAAAATAGCCTTCATCCGCACCAGATTAGTCGAGGCGGTGCGCAGCATCTGGCCCGGAATGTAGGTCGGCAGGCTTTCGCGCGTCACGCCCAGGGCGCGGGCCAGCGAGTCGGGCCGGCGGTTGATGCGCGGGTCAAAAAGCATGCTGCGCCAGCGCTGGTCCACGGCGTAGATGCTATCCAGCTCGTGCTTCAGGTGCGGGTTGAGGGAGGCTTGCGCGGCGGCCAGCTGCGGGAGGAGCAGGAGAAGCAGGGGTTTAATCATGAGTTGAGTGGGGTGAACGCGAAATTCGGCAGGTTCATTATTCCTGGTACATTGCGCGCTCAATCTTTCGCGCCCGAGGCATGGAAACAGCTATTAAATCTATTCGGCCCTTCATTGGGGCAGTCAATTTCGGGGTTTCACGGCAGTTTTACGCCGACCTGGGATTTCAGGAAGTGACGTTGTCGGCCGTGCTTTCCGTGTTCGAAGCGGGCGACTTCGCTTTCTACCTACAGGATGCCTACGTAGCCGAATGGGTTGCCAATACAATGGTGTTTCTGGAAGTAGCTAACGTAGATGAGTACTGGGTCCAGCTCACGGCCCTCAACCTGTCTGCGACTTATCCCACCGTCCGGCTCGTGCCGGTCAAAAGCTTCGATTGGGGCAAGGAATGCTTCGTGCACGACCCGTCGGGCGTGCTGTGGCACATCGGCGAGTTCGCCCGCTGAAAGCCACCGCCCCTACGCCGCCACCGCCTCCTCGCTGCCCAGCTCGCTAAGCACGCGCTTGGCCTGCTGAATGGAACGCACCTCCTCAAACGTCACGATGAGCTGCTGCTTGTGCTCCTTGAGCTTCGCGGTGCGCGGGTGCGTTTGCACGTAGTTGAGGATGGTGCCGAACTGCTCGCCCTGGAAGTAGGCCTTGTGGTCATCGTCGGCGGGCAGGTAGCCCTTCAGCGTGTCGCGCTTGAGGGTGATTTTGGCAAAGCCCACCTGGCAGGCCTGCCAGCGCAGGCGCACAATATCGGCCAGCTGCTCCACTTCGGGCGGCAGCGGGCCGAAGCGGTCGACCATGCTGGCCAGCAGCTTGCGCAGCTCCTCGGGCTTCTGGGCGCGGTCGAGCTTGGCGTAGAGCTGCAGGCGCTCCGATACGTTGCTCACGTACTTCTCGGGTATCAGTACCTGTTGGTCGGTTTCCACGTTGCACTCCTGGCCCCGGCCCGCGCCGGCGGCCAGCTGCAGGCGCTGCTGCGAGTTCGCATCGCCCAGAAACAGGTCGCGGAACTCGGTTTCCTTGAGCTCCTGCACGGCCTCGTCCAGAATCTGGTGGTAGGTTTCGTAACCCAGGTCATTAATGAAGCCCGACTGCTCGCCGCCGAGCAGGTTGCCTGCGCCGCGAATATCCAGGTCGCGCATGGCCACGTTGAAGCCCGCGCCGAGGTCCGAAAACTCCTCCAGCGTGCTCAGGCGCTTGCGAGCGTCGGCGGGCAGGTTGGCCACGGGCGGCGTGAGCAGGTAGCAGTAGGCCTTGCGGTTGGAGCGGCCCACGCGGCCGCGCATCTGGTGCAGGTCGCTCAGGCCAGCCAGGTGGGCGCGGTTGATGATGATGGTGTTGGCGTTGGGAATGTCGAGGCCCGACTCGATAATGTTGGTGCTCACCAGCACGTCGTATTCGCCTTCCACGAACTTCATCATGCGCTTTTCCAGTAGCTCGCCGTCCATCTGCCCGTGGGCGAAGGTGATTTTGGCATCGGGCACCAGCCGCAGAATCGTGGCCGCCATTTCCTCAATGTCCTTCACCCGGTTGTGCACGAAAAACACCTGCCCGCCGCGCTTCAATTCCCGCGCCACCGCGTCGCGAATCAGAATCTCGTCATACACGTGCAACTCTGTGGTCACGGGCTGGCGGTTGGGCGGCGGCGTGGCAATCACGCTCAGGTCGCGGGCACCCATTAGCGAGAAGTGCAGCGTGCGCGGAATGGGGGTGGCCGACAGCGTGAGCGTGTCTACGTTCACCTTCAGCTCCTTGAGCTTGTCCTTGGTTTTAACCCCGAATTTCTGCTCCTCGTCAATAATCAGCAGGCCCAAATCCTTAAACTTGATGTCCTTATTCGTGAGGCGGTGCGTGCCAATCAGAATGTCGGTTTTGCCCTCCGCCACGCGCCCCAGCGTCTCCTTAATCTGCTTGGTCGATTTGAACCGGTTGATGTATTCCACCGTCACCGGCATGGTCGCCAGCCGGTCCCGAAACGTTTTGTAGTGCTGCATCGCCAGGATGGTCGTCGGCACGAGCACGGCCGCCTGTTTGCCATCAACCACGGCCTTAAATGCCGCCCGAATAGCCACTTCCGTCTTGCCAAAGCCTACGTCACCGCAGATTAGCCGGTCCATCGGGTGCGGCTGCTGCATGTCCTGCTTCACGTCCTCCACGGCTTTGGCCTGGTCGGGCGTGTCCTCGTAAATGAAGCTCGATTCCAGCTCTGCCTGCAAAAAGCCATCGATGGAAAAGGCGAAGCCGGGCGCGGTTTTCCGCTTGGCATATAGACGAATAAGGTCGGCCGCAATGTCCTTCACCTTCTTTTTCACCGACTTCTTCTTGTTCTCCCACTCCGGCGAGCCCAGCTTGCTCATCGTGGGCGGCGAGCCCTCCGCGCCGCTGTACTTGGCAATTTTATGCAGCGAGTGAATGCTCACCGTCAGCAAGTCATCATCCCGATAAACCAGCCGGATGGCTTCCTGAACCTGCCCGTTGATGTCTACCTGCGTGAGGCCCGCAAACCGGGCAATGCCGTAGTCCTGGTGCGTCACGTAGTCGCCGGGCTGCAGGGTTTTCAGTTCGCGCAGCGTCAGGGCCTTCTTCTTCGAGAACTTCCGGGCTTCCTGCGCCCGGTAGTAGCGCTCAAACAGCTGGTGGTCGGTGTACACGGCCAGCTCCAGCTGCTCATCAATAAAGCCCTCGCGCAGCGCCATCAGCAAATGCTGAAACTGCACGTTGTTGTCGAGCTCGTCGAAAATCGTGCGCAGGCGGTCGGCCTGCCGCACGGTATCAGCGGTAATTATCGTGGTGAAACCGCGCAGCTGGTTTTCCTTCAGGTTCTTCACCATGCGCTCAAATTCCTTGTTGAAGCTCGGCTGCGGCTTCGCTGTGAACTGAAACGTTTCGGCGTTTTTGAAGTGGAAGCGTTTGCCGAATTCCACCACCGCGAACTCATCGAGCAGCTTCTTGAAGTTCTTGCCCGACTCGAACAAGTCGCCCGGCTTGCTCACAATCTGCATGCCGCCGGCCTCACTCAGCATCTGCTGGAAGTTGGCCTCGGCCTTCTCGAACAGCTCGCTCACCACGTCCAGGGTCTGGCGCACGTCCTTCGCCCAGATGCAGGCCGTGCGCGGCAGAAACTCGAAAAAGGCCTCCCGCGTCTCCGTCAGCATTTTCGTCTGCACGTTGGGAATGATGCTGATGCTGGCCCGCGCCTCCACCGACAGCTGCGTCTCCGGACTAAATGTGCGGATGCTCTCAATCTCATCACCAAATAACTCCAGGCGAAACGGCAGCTCATTCGCGTAGCTGAACACGTCGACAATGCCGCCGCGCACCGCGTACTGCCCCGCCTCGTACACGAAATCGGTCTTCTCAAAATCGTACTCGCCCAGCAGCTCGCCCAGGAAATTCACGTCCAGCCGGTCGCCCACCTTGGCGTTGAAGGTGTTTTTCACCAGGCTCTGCCGGTTGATGACCTTCTCCGTCAGCGCCTCCGGGTAGGTCACGATAAACACGCTGTTGCCCGCCGTGGCCGCCCGCGTGGTATTGAGGCGGTTGAGGGCCTCGGCGCGCATCAGCACGTTGGCGTTTTCCGTCTCATCGAACTGGTAGGGTCGCTTGTAGGAGCTCGGAAACAGCAGCACCTCCGGCCCCTCGGGCAGCAAATGCTGCAAATCAGCCAGGAAGTAGGCGGCCTCCTCCTTGTCGTGCAGAATGAACAGGTGCGGCTGCTGAGGCTGGGCCACGGCGGCGGCCACCACGGCATCCTGGCTACCCACCAGCCCGCGCAGGTGCAGGCGGGGCCGGGCGGGCGCGGCGGGTTTGGTCGCATCGCGCAGGCGGGCGGCCAGCACCTGCAACTCGGGAGAAAGACGGTATAAGCGAAGAAAATCAGCTACTTGCACAAGTGTTTGGGCTAGGGCGGGGCAAATGAAGTAGCCCGGCCGGATAGGTTTCCGGTCGGGCAGCGGGGTAAATACACGGGAGCGGCGACGAAGGTTTCTTTCGCTGCCCGTAGCGTCATGTCCCTTTCGTGAGGGACTTGGTGTTCAGTAATTACTGCTGTTGCGCATAGAATAACAGGGAGTTGCTGGAATATGACTTTCAGGCCGACGAAACACAGTTCGACCTTAAGTCGAGAATGGCCTACGCTGCACTTAAATTGCAACGCCCCTGGTTTGGTGTAGGCCAGCTTCGCGGCGAAAAAATTATTGGCGTGCCGTTAGAAAGCGACCGAATCGCACTCAGTGTTGGTCGAAGCTCAAGGGGCTGTCCAGCGGGCGCGACAAGCTCGTGATGGTTGTTGGGGTCCTCGAATCCGATAAGTAAGTGGTGTCTAATTCCAGCCAGCAAGTCACCATAAACGCCGTAAACGAGCAGGCACTCCTCGCGAGTGGGCAGCGTTAGTTATTCATTGTCTTTACATTCTAAATTAAATGAACCGTCTTTATTATCTGCTAGTAGCTGCCCTGCTGGCTGGCCCGATGGCGGCTCTCGCTCAGGGCGCTAGCGTTGTGCCCTCCGCCAGCAAGCTAAAGCACGGTATTCAGGTCCTGGCCGACTACGAAAATGAAAATACGCCGGAGCTGGATATCGACTCGGTAGCGTCCAAAACGGCCCGCGAAGTTACCAGCTACCTGAAAGCGCACGAAATGTCGGCGGCCGAAGCGGAAAAATTTGGGATACAGCTATCAGTCGACTCGAAAGACGCCTCGCATCTGCGCGTTTATACGTTTGGGTATACCTCCGGAGGCACTCGGGGCGGCGTGAGCGTACCGGTGCTGCAATGGCGCAATCAGGCGGGTCAGTTGGCTGCTTACCATCTGCCAGTATCCTGTGTGTTCAACGCAGTCTACAAGCTGGCCAGTCCTGGGCGAACCATGTATCTACTATTAGGGGCCGAGCGGCTCAATGCGCCGTCGATGCTTAATCAAGCCTTCGTAGTAGAGTTGAAAGGCAAGTACTTGCTGCTCGATAATGCAGTTTTTGGACAAAGTTCGCTGCTGCCGTTGTGCAATACCGATATGGAGTTCGATGAAGCCCGGCAGGTACTGCACCTAGACCTGACCAATTACGACCCAAGGCAGCAGGGGGATAATCCCCTGATAACTTGGGGATTTAGCAATGTGCCTGTCTCCAAAAAAATGAGCCTGAAATTCAGCGCCGGGCGCTTTGTAAAAAGCCGGTAGCGACTGGACTTGTTCCTGAATAAGAAATTTCCCGCTGCTCTTGGCAACAGAACCTGCTTTCTTACCCGACGAAGCCGGTATCTGCGGGGCCTTTGAAGAGTCGAAGTAACTGGCTCTGAATACGGCTTGCAAAACCGTGGATTTCTTATTGAAGAACATGCCTTCTATCTATCACTGCTGCTCCCTAGCTTCTGCTACGCCTCGAAAAAGCTTTTGCTATGCGCAGGAATAACCTTTGCAGCAGACGCACGCAGGCCGTGCTTAATATCTCATAATAGTTGATAGTCAGCAAAAGGTTAAACGGCTACCAAATACCATCAGTAAAAAATGCGCGGTTCTTCTCATTTGGCCATTGGCCTCATCACCGGCGTGGCCGTGGCCGGCCTCGTGCCGGGCATCCCGTTCTCGCTGGCCGGCATTGCCCTGGCGGGCTTCTCCAGCCTCGCCCCTGACCTCGACCACCCCGAAAGCCGCCTCAGCAAGCGCCTCGGCTTCACCCAGAACTACGTGCGCTGGGCCTTTGTAGCCGCCGGCCTGCTCATTGCCGCCTACGCCTACTGGCAGCTGCGGGCCAGCGCCGAGCAGCGGCTGTATTACACGGTTGCGCTGGCGTTTGGGCTGATTGGGGTGGGGATGCAGGGAGGGTCCACGCGGCGGCTGGCGCTGCTGTTCACCGGCCTGGGCACGGTGGTGGCCGGCCTCTACACCGAGCAGCTCTGGCTGAGTTTGCTGGGCACGTTCATCGCGCTGGCACCCTTCACGTCGCATCGCTCCTGGACGCACACCATATGGGCCACCGCGCTCTGGACATATATCGGCCACCTCGCCGACCAACATCTTGGCTGGCGCGGCGTGGCCTTATATGCTGGTGCCGGCTACGCCTCGCACCTCGTGGCCGACAGCCTCACTAAGGCCGGCGTACGCTGGTTTCTGCCGCTGTGGGACTATTCATTCAAGCTCCCGCTCATCAGCACTGGCTCGGCTAGTGGCAACGTGCTGGAAGTGGGCATCTGCGTGGGCTATGCGCTGCTGGTGGTGGGGCTGGTGGTGGGCTCCATGCACCTGATATAGCCGGGCGGTGGGTCCGCGCAATGCCCTGGAAGCGACCGCCGGCGAATATGCAAAAGCCGCACTATTGCATAAGTCAGGTAAGAATAGTAGCTTCGCAGCAGATATACCGATAAATTATGCTTGTATTGGTATTCCCAGTATTGTTATTCTAATAATCTAAATTGTTTCCACCGGTTCGGCCCGGTTACTTCCGCCGCTCCCGAAGCTGCCCGTTCCGTTTTCGCCGCCTGCGGGCCGTCCGGGTTTCTCCTCGCTGCTACTTCCGCTTATGCGCGCCGCTTCGGTGGCTCGCCAAGTCTCCGAACCCCGGCCTTTGGCCTGCCTGCTATACCATCACCACCATCCCACTCAAAACACTTCTCTAACCTTTACTAATCTCAATACCCATGAACCAGATGAACAGCCCCTTAATTCGGGTTGGTGTCTTTTATGACGGCAACTATTTTCTAAAAATTAGCGACTATTATTATTTTCAACACGAGCGCAAAGCCCGCATCAGCCTCGAAGGCCTGCACGAGTACATCCGCCACCAGGTAGCCGAAGAAGAAGACGTTGATACCCGCCTGGTGCGCATCACCGATGCCCACTTTTTTCGCGGCCGCCTCTCGGCCACCGAAGCCCGCGACAAGGACCGCCTGTTTCACGACCGGCTGCTCGACGACATTCTGATGAACCTGGGCGTGCAAACCCACTACATGGCCCTGAAAACCCGCGACGGCCGCCTCCAGGAAAAAGGCATCGACGTGTGGCTGAGCCTCGAAGCGCTGGAACTCGCCCTGCACAAAACCCTCGACGTAGTCGTGCTCATCGCCGGCGATTCCGACTACGTGCCCCTCATCCGCAAGCTCAACACCGTGGGCACCCGCGTGATGTTGCTGAACTGGGACTTCAAGTACGAAGACTTTAAGGGCGAAACCCGCGTCACGCGCGCCTCGCAGCAGCTGCTGGAGCAGGTAACCTACCCGGTCGGTATGCACGACATCATCGACCGCGGCCTGCAAAACCAGGACAGCGTAGTCGAAGGCCTGTTCGTGAGCCAGTCGGAGCCGGCCGCTTTCGCGCCCAGCACGGCCGCCGCGCCCAAGCTGGCCCGCCCCACCGGCCCCACCGCCGCCGGCCCCGTGGGCACGCTCGGCATGAGCACCATTAAGAACCTGAAAAACGGCTTCGGCTTCGTGGTAATGCCTCCTAACAACTTGTTCTTCAGCTACGCCGACCTAACCGAGGGCGACTTCAACGACCTGCGTGAAGGCGATTGGGTGGAGTTCACCGTGGGCCGCAACCACCGCGACGAGGACTGCGCCCGCAACGTGCGCAAAGTAACCGCCCCGCAAATGACCGACGGCGAAGACGACTACGAGCCCGTCAACGTCCACGCCTCAGCCGAGTTGTAAGCATCTGTCATTGCAAAGAGGAACAAAGAAATAATCTTTCCCCTCGCAGCGACCAGCCTGATAATGTGAAAAGCCCTTACTCTGAGCAGAGTAAGGGCTTTTTGTGTCTGGAAAAACTGTTGCTGGCACAGCGCTAACAGCGCTGGCCGCAGTTTAGCGCGCAGTGCGTAACTGCTGGCCGATAGTGAGGCGAGTTTGCAACCCGCCTACCGCGTATTGTAGTGGCAATGCTGTTGGAACGGCGCAGTCCCGGTTGGCGGCTGCGCCGCCGTGAGTCACAGACTCACCTTACCTGTCGGCCGGTAGTTGCGCGCGGCGCGCTAAACTGCGGCCAGCGCCGCCCTCACCCGCCCATCACCAGCTTGGCGAAGTCGCGCTTGGTGGCCGGGTAGCGGTTGAAGGTGCCGAGGCCGCGCGCCACGGCCACATCGTCCTGGCCTTCTTTTACGCGGTAGATAACGCAGCTGCTCACCACCAGCGAGTTGCCGGCATGGTCGACTACGCCGCGCGCTACCACCACGTCGTGCAGGTGCACGGCGTGCAGGTAGTTCATTTTGAACTCGACGGTGGACACAAATTCCAGCTTGGTGAAGGCCAGCGAGAGGGCCGCCGCGCCCAGGGCCGCGTCCATTAGCCCGGCGAGTACGCCGCCGTGGCAGGTGTTGGGCGAGGAGAGGTGCTCGTCGCGGATGGTCATGCGGTATTCCACCTGGCCGGGCTGGCTCACGGTCAGGGCCATGCCGTTGCTGCGGCCGAAGTGGTTCATCTGGTCGTAGGCGGCCACCATAGTGGCGAGGTCGGGGAGGGCGGGGATATCGGACATTGAAGACAAGGACGGGAATTGAAGGGGCAAGTTTGCCGAAAAATTCGCTTCATTTGCCCGGCCCGGCATTTTTGCCGCTGCCGCATCGCGGTTTTATCCGCTAAAGCATCCCTGCCATGTCCACCCAGCCGCTCACATTTGCCGAGTTCTACCCGCGCTACCTGCGCGAACACAGCCGTAGGGGCACCCGGCTGCTACATTTTGTGGGCACTTCGTTGTTTATTCTCTGTCTGATTCAGCTGCTGCGCACCGGCAGCTGGAGCTGGCTGGCGGCGGGCGTAGTAGCGGCTTACGGCTTTGCCTGGGTGGGCCATTTCTTCATCGAGCACAACCGGCCGGCCACGTTCCAGCACCCCTGGTACTCGCTGCTGGGCGACTTCCGGATGTACTTCGACCTCTGGCGCGGCCGCGAAAAGTTCGGGATGTAGCGTGGACTCTGCGAGTCCGCGCG
>JALYUI010000635.1 GCA_030853845.1 Bacteroidota bacterium
CCCGAAGTGCTGGAGCAGGCCTGCGTGGGCTACCTCACCCTGCACCCCACCGGCCGCATCGAGCGCGCCGGCCTGCTGGCCGTGGCCGACATGGACTTGCCCAATACCACCGAGCGCCTCTGGGTTATCGACCTGAAAAACGCCCGCGTACTGCACCGCAGCCTCGTGGCCCACGGCGAAGGCTCGGGCCACCTGCGCGCCCGTCGCTTCTCCAATGAGGAAAAGTCGGCTTGTACTTCGCTGGGCTTCTACCGCACGGCCGGCACCTACGACGGCGTCCACGGCTACTCGCGCCGCATTGAGGGGCTCGATAAGGGCCAGAACGGCAACGCCTTCGACCGCTACGTAGTGCTGCACGCCGCCGATTATGCCAGCCCGAAATACGTGCGGCAACACGGGCACCTGGGTTACAGCCAGGGCTGCCCGGCCCTGCCGCCCGAGCAGTTTAAAGACATTATTGCTACGCTGCGGGTAGGCAGCCTGCTGCTGCTGAGCGGCCCCGGCCTGCACTCGCGCTGGCTCGATGGGCCGGCCGCCGGGCGGCGCTTCCTGCAACGCGGCTGGCGCTGACGGAGCCGGGCCGCCCGGCTGGTTGCGGAATATTCGGGGCGAAGAAAGGTTGAGGTAGCCATTCGGCAACCGATACCGTATAAGGAGCATGATGCAGCTGTCGCCCGCGCGATGACTGGTTCTTTTTCAACCTCAGCCACTTCGATTATGCATTCGCCCCAGCCCAGCATCGTTCAGCGCAAACGTAAAAGCCTGCGTCGGCAGCGGCTGACGCGGCGTATGTTGCCATTCTTAGCTTCGCTGTTTCTGGCTACGCCCATGGCCGGCAATATTCAGCAGTCGATGGCCGGCGGGTCGCGCAATGAGCTCCGCATGCCTAAAATGAATTTCTCGCCCAAAGCGCAGTTTGCGCAGGAGCTGCGCGCTACCTACAACGCCCTCGGGGCCGAGCAGGAAGGGCTGCGCTTCGAAACGTTCGAGAAGGCCATGACCGGCTACCTCAACCTGCGCCAGGCCGGCAAGCTGGCCGACGACAAGCAGGTGCTGACGGTGGTCGATTTCGACCTGCCCAGTACCCAAAAGCGCCTCTGGGTACTTGATTTGGGCAAGAAGGAAATTCTCTTTCACACCCTGGTGGCCCACGGCCACAATTCGGGTGAGAACGAGGCCAGCAGCTTTTCGAACACCGACCAGAGCAACATGAGCAGCCTGGGCTTCTACGCCACGGGCAGCGAATACGAGGGCAAGCACGGCCATTCGCTGCGCCTCGAAGGCATGGACGAAGGCGTGAACAGCAACGCCGCCGCCCGCTCCATCGTGATGCACGGCGCGGACTACGTGAGCGAGGACTTTATCAAGCAGAACGGCCGTTTGGGCCGCAGCCTGGGCTGCCCCGCCCTGCCAATGGACCAGTATTCGCAGATTATTGATGCCGTAACGGGTGGCACCTGCTTGTTCCTGAACAAGTCGGATGCCGGGTATTCGTCGCGCTACCTCGACCAGAACGCCGCCGTTGCCGCGCTGCTCCCGCAGCCGGGCACCAGCCATAGCTCGTAGTTCAGCGATTCAGCCTAAATTAGCACGGCGCGGCCGGCTGGCTCAACCACGAGCCCGCTGGTCGCGCCGCTGCTTTTATGAACATTCGGTACTGGTTTCTACTCGCGGCCACGGCGGCCGGTCTGGCCTCCTGCTCGTCCAACTCCGGCCGGCCGGAGGAAACGGCCCAAACCACGGCCGCCCCTCCGCCGGGCAGCGCGGTAGTGCCTGATACTGTGGCTGCAACCGGCACTTTGACTCCCACGGTTTCGGACACCACCGATTCCGGGCCGGTGGAGGCGGCGCACTTGCCGGAAAGCCGGCAACCTGCCGACGGTGCCGAAAGCCGGCCACTCCGCCGGCCCCGATATGGCCGCCGCACGCCGACCACACTGGCCGACGCGCCCACTGTTGACAACGATGACGACGCGCCAGCAACCGAGGCGGACTCGGCAGCAGTGGCAGACCTGGGTCGGTTTCTGGCCACGGGGCTGCCGCCGGCCAGGCAGTTTGTGATACGCCCGGGGCGTGACACCGTACTGGTTGGCCCCCAAGACACCCAGATTCTGCTGCCGGCCCGCATCTGGGACCTGCCGGCGGCCGATAGCAATGCCGTGGTGCGGCTGGACATGCAGGAGTTTTACACCGCCGCCGACATGGTACTGGCCGGCCTGAGCACCACGGCCGGGCCGGATTTGCTCGAAACCGGGGGGATGCTCCGCCTCACGGCCACGACCAACGGCCGCCCGGTGCAGCTGCGGCCCGGCAGCCGCGTATACCTACGTATGCCCACCAAAAAGGCCAAGCCCGGCATGCAGCTGTTCGAAGGCATTACGGATGGGCACCAGCAGGCCGTGGACTGGCAGCTGCCGGGCAGCGTTCCAAGCGCGGCCGGCACGGTAGCGGGGCCCAAAACCCCGCGTCGGGCGTTGCGCCGCCGCATGCTGGGTCCGGCCCAGCACTTCGATTCGACGTACGTGGAACACCCCTACACCCAGTGGCCGGAAAAAAAGGGTTTTGAAAATCAATTGCGGGCGCAACTACCCAAACCTGGCCGGCTACGCCGCAACCGCGATAATATTGCCCAGTCAAAAGAGGTGCTGAATAACCTCTCGCAGGCGTACGATGAGCGCATCGTGCGCTACGTCAGTGTTAATTTCACGGTCGATTCGACGGGGGCCATGGAGCAGTTCGTGCCCCGCCAGGGCAGCGACCCGGAGCTTACGCCCTCTGTCTGTGCCCTGTTGCTGCACGCCGAGCGCTGGAAACCGGCCGGGCTGCCGCACTACAGGCGGCGACAGCTGGTGTACGAGCCGATGGCGGCGACCAGCAGCTTGCAGGTAAGCTTTGCCCGGTCAGGCAAAATATTCATCATGCCCTCCAACAACTGGAGCTTGCCGCGAGCTGGTAAGGCCCGGGCGCGGCAGCTGAAACACGAGGTCGACTCCCTGCTGGCCATCAGGTCGTTCCGCCGGCAGCTCCGGTTCACGCAGGATTCGCTGGAAATTATCAGGCGGGGGCAGGTGTGGGCGCGGTATCAGGCCGAGCAGGCGCGGCTGCGCACGCAGTTCACCGATACCTCCCGGGCGGCCATTACCGCGCAGGGCGTGTACAACGAGCTTAGCGCCCAGGGCATGAGCTGGATTAACTGCGACCGGTTTGTGCAGGGCCTGCCGCGCATTAGTCTCCGGGTAGCGTCGCTGGGGAAGGGGGCGATTACTAGCCTGATATTCAAAGAAATAAACGCCGTGATGCGTGGTGAAGAGGAGGCGAATAATACTGTCGGGTTCGGCAACGTTCCGGCGCAGGTGCAGGCCACGGTAGTTGCTATCCGGCGGGAAGCCGGCATTACCTACCTGGCCACGCGGACTTTGCTGACGGGTGAGGCACCGGTTCGTGGGCTGGCATTTCACCCCGTCACGATGGCGCAGCTCCGCGCCGAGCTGGCCGCCCTCAACTAGCGGCCCGCCTACAGCCGCACCCCCAGCTTCGCGCCCACGCCGGCCAGGTCTTTCACCACCGCATCGAGCAGCGGAATGCCATCCAGCAGACGGTGGGAGGCCATTTCGCGCTCCGGGTCACCGGGAATGAGGACGTGCTTGCCTTCCACGGCCTGCGCGGCGCGGAAGGTGGCAATCCAGTTGTCCATGTGGGCTTTGAACTCGTCGGCGGGGCGGAAGGCATCGACGCGCATAGCCCCGAAGAAGTGGCCCAAGCCCTGACCCACGGGGTTGGCCGAGGGTTGGAGGAAAGCCACGAATGGCGGCACCCACGGCCCGTAGTTGGCCCCGGAGAGCACGGCCGAGAAGATGTCGACCACCGCGCCCAGGCCGTAGCCCTTGTGCGAGCCGGTGGCCCCGCCCAGGGGCAGTAGTGCGCCGCCGTTCTTCACGGCGTTGGCATCGGTGCTGCCGAGGCCGGCGGCATCCTGGGCCCAGCCCTCGGGGATGGGGAGGTTTTTACGCTGGGCGATTTCGAGCTTGCCGTTGGCGGCGGTGGTGGTGGCCATGTCGAGCACGAAGTCGGGCTGCTCGCCGGCGGGCACGGCTACGGCAATGGGGTTGGTGCCAAGCAGGCGGTCGAGCGAGTAGGTGGGCGCGACGAGGGGCGAGGCATTGGTCATAGCGATGCCAATCATGTCGTGGGCCAGGGGCAGCATGGCGTGATAGCCGGCAATGCCGAAGTGGTTGGAATTCTTCACCGAAACCCAGCCAGTGCCCACCTGCCGGGCCTTTTCGATGGCCACGCGCATGGCCCGGGGGCCAACGACCAGGCCGAGGCCACCGTCGCCATCGACCACGGCGGTGCTGGGCGTTTCGTAGGTGACGCCCACCCGGGGCGTGGCGTTGATGCGGCCGGCTTCCCACAGCCGCACGTAGCCCACGAGGCGGGCCACGCCGTGCGAGTCCACACCCCGTAAGTCGGCAGAGAGCAGGGTTTCGGTGGCCAGCGTGGCATCATCCTCGGGGCAGCCCATGCAGCGAAAGATGCTTTCGGTGAAGGTGAAGAGCTGGCTGTAGGCGAAGGTGGGCATGGACGGGGGTGTAGCGTGGACTCTGCGAGTCCGCGCG
>JALYUI010000637.1 GCA_030853845.1 Bacteroidota bacterium
GCGACCGCCAGACCGGCGCGATTCTCAACCTGGCCAACCAGGCCAGCTACTCGTTCACCACGGCCGCCGGCACGCTGCTCACCGGCCGCTTCGAGCTGGTGTTCTCGCCCCAGGGTCCGCTGGCGACTTCCACCGTGGCCCTGGCCGCGCAGGTGGGCCTCTACCCGAACCCGGCCAAGTCGGCTACGTTCGTGGAGCTGCCCGCCGCCCTGGGCCGCGTGGCCGTTACGGCATCGCTGGTCGATGCGCTGGGCCGCGTGGTGCGCACCCAGACCCTGCCCGCCCAGGGCGCGGCGGCCCACCAGCTCTCGCTGGCCGAGCTGGCCACCGGCGTCTACACCCTACACTTGGCTACTTCGGCCGGCGTGCTGGTCAAGAAACTGGTGGTGGAGTAATTGCCCCAGCGAATACGAAACCAGCCCCCGGTCTTTGAGTGGACCGGGGGCCGGTTTGTTTCTGGCGCATTCTGGGTTGGCCGGCGGGGCAAGTCGTGCTTGTTACATCGCCGGAAAAAAAACAGTGGCGCGTAACAAGTGATGTTACACGGCGAATTATTTTTCTGCGGCGTGTAACATCGGCGGCTTTAGCGGCCGGCCGCCGCGGGCAGCCGGCTAGGTACTGGGCAGCTTTTAGGAAAAGCGCTCTGATGCCCGGTCATACCGATTTTGCTGGGTGCGCAGGCTATAACCAGCGAAAAAGCCCCATCTGCGCTTGCAAATGAGCTTTTTCGCTGGTTTATTGACAAGGTAAAGCGCATCAACCGCTGGTGGGTACGTACTTTTGGTCCATGCCCCAGAATATCGAGCTTCCTTCCCGCAGTATTTCCTTCCGCCCCGATTTGCTCGTGATGGTGGTGCGCTGGCACACCCACGCCCCGCTGGGAGTGGTGCAGGCCGACTATGAACAGATGCTGGTTGCCGCCGAGGAGCGCGGCATCAGCGACTGGCTGCTGGACGTGCGCCGGCGCGACAAAGTCACCTCCGACCTCAGCGCCTGGGTCACGGATAAGTTTTATCCGCAGGCCGTGTTGCGGCTGGCCCCGCGCCGGCTGCGCATGGCCGTGCTCAACTCGCCGGCTCTGACCGAAGTCTACGTGTCGGACCCCGACCAGAAGAAATACGTGGATTACGTGATGGACGCCGCCCGGCCGTTCGACATCAGCCTGTTCGACGATGAGGGCGCGGCGATGCGCTGGCTGTGTCCCGAGGTGGGCGTCTGAAACCCAGAAACGGGGGGCTTTGTCTACTTCTCCAGCAGCCTGAGCAGCTCGTCCCCGGCCTGCTCAATGGCCTGGTAGCCTTGCTGGGCGGCGCGCTCTTTGGCGGCAATCAAGTCGTCGCGGTATACTAGGGTCGCGGTACCTGGCTGGTGGAACCCATTCGCGATATTTTTTCTAGGGGTCAGTGACGGATTTTAATGGCGGAAGGCCGTTGGCTAGACGGGGCAGCTGAACGGGACGCGCGGCAAAAACTGCCATTTTCAACCCGGAAGCGGCATCCTGGGTCATTCGTTGGGCTTCCTTGTAACCTTTTTGCCACGGCCAAAAGCAGAACAGATAGCCGCCTAATCCGGAGCTGGATTGCCTCGTTCTTCTGGATGCTTTCTGCTACTCCGTGCTGGCCCGGAGGTGTAAATACCCTCTGGTACGGATTGCGGTGCATTGCCGGAACCGGGAACTTTGTCAAACCCTTCGGGGCCGGCCTGCGGTGGGCCACTGCCCGCGATGTTTCGGCCCTGACGATGAAAAATACTGCTCTCCTTTCCGCCTGCGGGCGCTGGTTACTGCTGCTGCTGGCGGCGATACTGAGCGGCCCGCTTGCCCAAGCGCAGGCGCCGGCCTGGCAAACGGCGCTCACCGTGAGCCAGAGCGGGGGCGAATACTCGGCCGTCACGGCCACCGCCACCGATGCCAGCGGCAACGTGTTTCTGACGGGCTATTTCGGTCGGGGGCAGTTTAGCGGGGGCACGGTGACGTTTGGCAGCACCACCCTAACGAGCCTCACCGCGCCCAACCAACTGAGTGGTGCCGACATCTTTGTGGCGAAGTGGAACCCGGCCAGCGGGTTTGTGTGGGCCGTGCGGGCCGGCGGTACCCTCGACGACCGCCCGGCGGCCATTGCTCTGCAGGGCAACGACATTTTTATCGCGGGTAATTTTTTTAGCGTAACCGCCGGCTTTGGCCCCGCGACCATCAGCAACGCCGACGTGAATGGCGGCCAAGATGCTTTCGTGGCCAAACTGACCGATAACGGCTCCTCCGCCAGCTTTCGGTGGGCACAAGCGGCTGGTGGGCTCAACCTGGACTTTGCCCGGGGCGTGGCCGTGAGTGGCCCCAACGTGTACATTACCGGCTGGTTTGGCAGCACGACGGCCACCTTCGGGAATCTGACCCTGACCAGCCGGGGCGACGACGACGTATTCGTGGCGAAGCTGACCGACGCCGGCGCGTCGGGCAGCTTTGTTTGGGTGCAGCAGGGCGGCAACCAAGGCCGCGACGAGGCCATGGGCATTGCCGCCAGCGGCACTAGCGTGTACGTGGTGGGCTACTTCCGCAGCACGACGGCCATTTTTGGGGCCATCGTGCTGGAAGCGCCGCGCATGTTTAACATTCCCTATCAACACGCCGACGATATTTTCATTGCCAAACTCACCGATGCCGGGGCGACGGGCTCCTTTGTGTGGGCGCAGCGGGCCGGCGGGGCCACCAACGACTACGCCAACGCCGTGGCCGTGATTGGTACGAGTGTGTACGTGGCCGGCTCCTTTTCCAGTGGCGGGTCGGGCGCCTTTGGCGTGGTCGATACTACGTTTGGCCCACTCGTGCTGACCAGTGCCGGGGGCCTCGACCTCTACGTCGCCAAGCTCACGGACGCGGGAAGCACGAGCAGCTTTGCCTGGGTGCAGCGGGCGGGCGGCACCGCCAACGACGGCCCCGGGGAAAGCGGCCCCCTGACGCTGGCCGCCCGCGGCAGCAGTGTGTACACCACCGGTGGTTTTGGCAGCCCCACCGCCGATTTTGGCGCGACGAACCTCTCCCGGGCCAACTACGCCGATATTTTCGTGGCGAAGCTCACCGATGCCGGCACGGCGGGCAACTTTGCCTGGGCGCTGCCGGCCAGCAGCCTGGGCAGCCCCTTCAGCAGCTCGCTGGCCTTGGGCAACGGGCGGGTGTATGTGGCGGGGGGGCTGGGCAACGGGGGCTTTGGGGCAGCCCAAGGCACTTTTGGTGCCTTATCGGTGCCCAACCAAACCAACGGCTCGGACCTGGCCTACTTGGCCTATTTCGCCGACAACACCCTCTTGGCTACGACGGCTCCGGCCGCCCGCGCTACGCTGAGCCTGTGGCCCAACCCGGCCCGCGACGCGGCCACCGCGCGCCTGCCCGCCGGGGCCGACGCCGTGCTGCTCGACAACCAGGGCCGGGCGGTGCGCCGCTACCCGGCACCGACCGCCGGCACCACCGACGTGCCACTCGACCTGCACGGGCTGCCGGCCGGGCTGTACCTGCTGCGCGCCGCGGGAAGTACTCAGCGCTTAGTGGTGGAGTAGGGGTTGTACTAGCTGGAGCGCAGCAAAAACGATAGAACAACCTTGTTTTTGGCGGTACCAGGCCATTCAGTAGCAGCAGCTCAGCTTTTGCCGTGGAGCAGGTATTTGGTTTGCTTGAAGCTGTAGCCCACGGATACCACGAGGCGGCCGGCGCTGGCCGGGTGGTCGGTGGCGGCGGTGTACACGGGCAGCTGAAAGCTGGTATTCAGCGACAGGTTTTTGTAGTACACGTCGAGGCCCGGGCCGAGCAGGGCGTTGTTGAGGGCGTGTTCGCCGGTGAGCTGGCCTTCGAGCATCTCGCCTTGGGTGTATTCGTGGAAAAACTGTGCCGAGGGGTACACCTGCCAGCTTTCGCCCAGCGCCAGACGGTAGAACAGGCTGGCAAACGTGGCCGTGCTCGGGGCCAGGCGGTTGCGGAAGGCGTTGGCGGTGCTGCGGCGGTAGCTGCCGTTCACGCTCAGCCCCAGCTGGTGGAAGCTGCCGATGTAGTTGGCGTACAGGAAGCCGTCGGTGGTGCCGGTGCCCACCTGGCTCAGGAAGGGGTAGCGCTCGCCCTGGTCGTTTTGCCGGCGGTAGTCGCCGGTGGGCAGTTTCAGGCCGCCGCCCACGATGAGGCGGCTCTGCACCCCGGCCGTTTCGATGGCCCGGATGAGGTGGTAGCCGGCAAATACGGTCACGTCGCCCAGCCCGGCGGTGTTCAGCTGCCGGCCGTTGATTTGCTGCGTATTCATCACATAAGGCACGAAGGCATTGAGCTCGACGCGCCGCGACAGAAAGTATTTGCCGCGCAGCTCGAGCACGCGGTAGGCTTCGAAGTCCGAGGGGTCGCCGTGGTGGTCGTGCTCGTAGCCGTTGTCGGAATTGAGCGCGGTGGGGAAAAAGGGCCGCGCCCCGGCCGGGAAGAACCGGCCGGACTGCCCGTAGTCCTGGTAGCCGTTGAAGATGCGGTAGCGGTGCATCATGCTCAGGCCGCTCTGGTTGTCGTAGGGCGTGATGCCCATGAAGCAGCCGCACACGTCGCAGGCGCGGCTGGCGCGGGGTGCCAGCAGCAGGGCCGCCCCCAGCAGGAGCAGCCCGATGAATCGGATTTTCATCAGCAGGAAGAAAAAGAAGCCCGACTAATCGGCGTGGATGTGGCCGACGGTGAACATGCCGCTGGCGGCGTTGTCGGCAATGCGGGCCGCTACTACTCCGCCCATCACGTTGTAGGAGGCCCGGTCGGCGAAGCTGATTTGGTTGGGGCTGCGAAACAGCTGGGCCACGTCGACCAGGGTATGGATTTCGGGCGAGTGGTCGGGCCGCACCAGCAGGCTCACGCCCGCCGGAAACGGCACCGTGAACGTGCGGATGGTATTGGTGCTGGCGTGCTGGTAGCCGGCAATGTGGTACACCAGCCCGCCGGTAGTTGCCCCGGTCGCGTGCGGCGCAAAAGTGGAGTAGCCTTCCAGCAGCAGGTTTTTGAACTCCGGCCCGTTCATGTTCCAGAACATGTTGTTGTTGGGGTCGAGCGCGCCGCTGAAGTTGCCGGCCTTGATGCGGGCGCTGTCCACGCCCAGCGTCAGGGTCATGCTGGTGTAGTCGCCCACGGGCACCTCGGGCAGCGCCACATCGCGCGAGGCCACGTTAGCCGCATCCACCAAAAAGTACGTGTTGGGCAGGGCCACATGGTTGCCGTCGGCCTTGTTGAAAACGATGTTGGAGAGGTAGTATTTGAACGAGCTGACCGTGAAGTCCTGGCCCAGCGCATTCTGGTAGCTGTTCGTATTCAGAATCAGCGGGTCGGTGCCCACCATATGGTCGAGGTTGATGGTGACGGGACCGGTGGAACTGGTCACAACGTCATCCTTTGTGCAGCCCGTAAGGCTAAGGGCGGCCAGCGCAAGCGCGGCGGCCAGCGTGGAAACGGAAGTTGATTTCATCATGAAAAAGGGGCACCAAGTGCCGAAACGGTGAAAAAAAGCAGCGGGCGGGCCGCCCCGGTCAGGCCGGGTACGCGCCGCCCGGATTTCCTCCTGGAGCTATGCACCGCAGGCCAGGGAATCCGATTCTGATTTTCAGACCGTGGGCAGGGGCGGGCGGAACACCGGCCGGCCGCGTCCGACGGCCAGACCCGGCACCGCCGGGCGGGCGTAGGCCGGGCTGGGGTAGGGCCAGCACCGGGGTAGCACCAGCACGAAGGCCGCCGTGGGCAGCACTTCCAGCTTCACGCGGGGCGGCGCGCCGGCGGGGGCTTTGGTGTCGTCGCTGCCTTCGGCCTGGCGCAGCTGCCGGGCCAGGTGGCACTTGCCGTTGCAGTGCAGCTGCGGGCGGGCCTTATTCACGCAGTAGCGCGCCGTGATGGCCGCGCGGTTCAGCTGGTAGCTCACCACGAGCACCTCCGGCCCCAGCACCTGGAGCAGCAGCAGCGCAGTGAAAAGCAGGGCCAGTAAGCGGGACATAGCAGCACGTAGTGAGCCAAAAGTACGCCAGGGAGCGTCTTTTTAAGCGCAAGGTAGTTTTGACCGATTCGGTTCCGGGGCTGCAAGGGTTGCCCACCGGAAAGAATAAATACCGCCGCCGTGCGGGCATTCGAAGCAAGCGGCTGAAACCCGGTGGGCCGCCGCCGGCCAGCCGTTGCCGGGGTGCTATATTTAGGCTCCGGTTTTTCCCTTATCCCCTGGTCTTTATGATTCAACCCTTACGCCTCGGACTACTGAGCGTGTGGCCGCTGCTGGCGGCCACGGCCACCCTGGCCCAAACCACTGCGGCCGCCGACGGCACGCCCCAGCTTATTCACCTGTCGGCCAAGGCGGGCGCGGCCCTGCGCCAGCTGCCCCTCGATAGCCGGCAGCTGCTGCGCCAGGAGCTGGCCCTGCGCCCCGCCGACGACCTGCGCCCCCTGCGCACCGAAACCGACGAGCTGGGCCAGCTGCACGAACGGTTTCAGCAATATTATAATGGGGTGAAGGTGGAGCACGGCGTGTACACCGTGCACCGCGCCGCCGGCGTGCTCAGCGGCGAGTTCAAGCCCGTGCCCACCGGCCTGGCCACCAAGCCGGCCCTGAACGAAGCGGCCGCCCTGCGTGCCGCGCTGGCCGCCGTGGGTGCCCGCCGCTACATGTGGGACGATGCCGCCGCCGAGGCCGGCCTGCGCCGCATCAGCCAGGATGCCGCCGCCACCTACCGCCCCAGCGGCGAGCTGGTGCTGGTGGAAGACTACCGCCAGGGCGGGGCCGCCGGCCCGGTAGTGCTGGCCTGGAAATTCAACATCTACGCCGAGGAGCCGCTGAGCCGGGCCTACGTGTACGTGGATGCCCGCACGGGTGCGGTGGTGCTGCGCGATGCCATCATCAAGCACGCCAGCGGGCCGGTGGAAGGACTGGCGGCTAAGGCAGCTTCGGCCCGCCCGGCGCATTCGGCGGGGCGGCCGGCGGCCGTGCGTGGGGCGGCCAGCTCGGCCACCGGCACGTTTGCCACGCGCTACATGGGCGCGCGGCAGTCGCTCACCGACCTGTTCAATGGCAGCTACCGGCTGCACGACTACACCCGCGCCGCCGGCGTGGAAACCTACAACCTACGCACCGGCACCAACCTGGCGGCCGCCACCGAATTCACCGATAACGACAACAACTGGACAGCGGCCGAATTCAACAACGCCGCCAAGGACAACGCCGCCCTCGATGCCCACTTTGGCTCGCAGTCGACCTACGACTACTGGATGAACACGCACGGGCGCAACTCCATCAACGGCACGGGCGGCAAGTTCATCAACTACGTGCACCTGCGCGTGGGCTTCGACAACGCTTACTGGGACGGCTCGGCCATGAACTACGGCGACGGTAGTAGCCTGTTCCGCCCGCTGACCTCGCTCGACGTGTGCGGCCACGAAACCGGCCACGGCATCTGCCAGGCCACGGCCAACCTGGTGTACGCTAACGAGTCGGGCGCACTCAACGAGGGCTTTTCCGACATCTGGGGAGCCGCCGTGGAGTATTCCGTCGACCCCACCAAGCAAACCTGGATTGTGGGCGAAGACATTGCCCTGAATTCGGGCGGCCTGCGCTCGATGAGCGACCCGCTCACGACCAGCGTGTTGTCGCCCTGCCCGGCCAACTACCGGGGCCGCCTCTGGGCGTTCGGTACCGCCGATAACGGCGGTGTTCACACCAACTCGGGCGTGCTCAACCACTGGTTCTACATTCTGAGCGTGGGCAAAACCGGTGTCAACGAGCAGCAGCAGGCGTATTCGGTCACGGGCATTACCATCGATAAAGCGGCCCGCATTGCTTACCGCGCCGAGCGCCTCTACCTCACGCCCAACTCCGACTACCGCTCCACCCGCGTGTTCACCATTCAGGCCGCTACCGACCTGTACGGGGCCAATTCGGCCGAAGTGGCCGCCGTTACCAACGCCTGGTATGCCGTGGGCCTGGGCACCAACAGCACCGCCGCTGCCGGCACCCAGGCCCAGTGCCAGACCGACGATGCCGCCGTGCTGACGGCCTCGGCTTCGTCGGCCAGCCTCTGCGCCGGTGAAACCCTGAACCTGACCGCCACAGCCGCTTTCCCAGCCACGCGCCGCCTGCGCAACAACAACGCCACCGCCCTACCCGACGCCGCCTCTGGCTATACCAGCCTGACCGCTTACTACAACCTTGTGACGGGTGGCACCACCTTCCAGCACGGCCTCGAAACCGTGTACCGCAACTACACTGACCTGGTGGGCGTGCGCGTGCGCTTGAGCCACGCCCAGCCCGGCGACGTAACCCTGCGCCTGAACGTGCGCAACACCAGTGGCGTCACCAGCTACGTGACCCTGGCCACGGCCCTGCCCACGGCCGCCAGCACCGCCGCCGCCAACACTCTCGACCTGACTTTCGCCGACAACGCCCCCGCCTCACTACCCGCCACCATGAACGGCAGCCTCACGGGCACCTACCAGCCGTCGGCCCCGCTGGCCGGCATTTCGCCCGGCGCACTCACCTTCATCAGCCTCGAAGCCAAGGACGGTGTGGCCGGCAACACGGGCTCGGTGGTGAGCGTGGAGCTGTTGTTCCGCCGCCTGACTTCCGATGTGCCCAGCGTGCGCTGGGTGGGTCCCGGCCTCGATGCCACCGGCCTCACGGCCTCGACCCAGCCCCCCGGCCCGCCCAATGGCGGCACCGTGGCTTACCAGTACACCTTGCTGGCTTCGGACCCTTACTTCGGCTGCACCAGCTCGCAGGCCGTGAGTGTGAACGTGAGCCAGCCGCTACTACAGGCGTCGGCTTTGCAGACGGACCTTTGCGTAGGGCGCGGCCAGGCGTTCAGCCCGATTGATTTGCGGGTGACGGCCAACGACAGCCTGCCCGGCCAGCTCTACCTCTGGAGCGGCCCGAACGGCTACGGGGCCACCGGCAAGCGCCTGAGCACCACCACGGCCACCGGCGGCCGCCTGCGCTACACCGTGAGCACCGTAACGCCCGGCTCGAATTGCAGCAACCAGAAAACCGTGACCATCATGGCCCGCCGCCCGGTAACGGCCGCGCCGGCCGGCATCGATTCAGTGGCCTGCGCTGGGGGCACCGCTCGCCTGCGTAGCCGGCCTTTCGAAAACCAGTTGACCGGCCCGTTCCGGTTCACGGGCAGCGTGTCGGTACCCGACAACAACGCCACCGGCGTGCGCATTCCACTCACGGTGACGGGTACGCCCGAAGGCTTCTTCGACTTGCGCGGCATTCAGCTGAGTATGACGCACACCTACGACGGCGACATGACCCTCTACGTCATCGCCCCGGACGGCACCCGCGTGCTGCTGAGCCTGCAGAACGGCGGCGCGGGCCACGATTTCCAGAACACCATTTTCATAGACTCGGTGGGTGCGCGCCAGCTGGGTAGCGGGCAGGCCCCCTTCACCGGCACCTGGCAGGTCGACGACCCGAACGGCTTCAGTAAGCTGGCCGCCTCCCCGCAGGTGGGCACCTGGAACCTGCTGGCCGTGGACGGCGGCCCCGCCGACCTGGGCGTTATCACCGCCTGGGGCCTCGTGACGCGCGGCAACGGCACCATCTGGAGCGGCCCCAACGGCCTGACGGCCACCGGCAGCGACGTGCTGGCCGCCGTGCCCGCTACCGCCGGCCGCTACCGCTACATCGGCCTCACCACCGTGCCGGGCGGCTGCACCTTCCGCGATACCGTGAACGTGCGCGTGGCCCCCGGCCCCGAGTGGCACCGCCGCCAGAGCACCGACCTGGCCCTGGCCGCCAACTGGACCTGCCTGCCCACCCCCACCACCGATGCCGAAGTGCGCGGAGCCGCCAACGCCCAGCCCGTGCTGACCACCGGCTTGGTGCAGGTACGCAACCTCACGCTGCGTGCCAACACCGCGCTGGCCCTCGACGGCGGCACGCTGGAAGTGTACGGCACCCTCACCCTCGAAGCCGGCGCTACCATCGGCGGGGCCAGCGGCACGCTGGCTCTGCGCGGCGCGGCCGTGGTGCTGAACGCGCCCACCAATACCGCCCTCAGCATTCCGCGCCTGCTCGTGAATCTGCCCGCCGCCACCGACACCGCCCGCCTGGCCCAGCGCCTGAGCGTAGGTGCAGCCGCCACCGTGCAGCGCGGCATTCTTAAAACCCAGACTGCCGACCTCACCCTGTTACCCGGAGCTACCATCACCGAAACGGCCGATGCCTACGTATCGGGCCGCCTGCTGACTTCGGGCGCGGTGGGTACCAGCACCAGCCAAAGCTTCGGCGGCGTGGGCCTCACCCTGAGCCAGGCGTCGGCCAGCGTGGGCAGCGTGTCGCTCACCCGCGTGACCGACCAGGCCATTGGCCGCGCCCCGGCCCGCACCGGTATCCGGCGCTTCTACACCATTGGCTTCCTGCCCACCATTGCGGTTTCGGCCACCGTGCGCCTGGGCTACCGCGATGCCGAGCTGAATGGCCTGGCCGAAACCGACCTGCAGCCCTTCCGTGCCGGTTCGCTGGCCGGTCCCTGGGTCGCCATTACCCGCACTGCGCAGAACACCAGCCTCAACTACGTGGAAGGCACCGGCGACATTTCCGGCACCTGGACGCTGAGTACGCCCACCGCCATGCTGCCCACCCGCACCTCGGCCGCGGCCAACTTCGCGGTGCAGGCCGTGCCCGTGCCCTTCGGCGCGGCCGGCTTTGCCCTTTCGCTGCAAACGCCGCTGGCCCGCCGCACTGCCTCGGTGGCCGTGTACGACCTGGCCGGCCGCCTGCTGCTGCAACGCCCCATCGCGGTAGCCGCCGGCCTCAGCAGCGTGGCGCTGCCCGAAGCCGGGCAGCTAGCCGCCGGCGTGTATCTGGTGCGCGTGGTGCTCGACGGCGAAGCCCAGACCCTGCGCGTAACCCGTGAGTAGCAGGCATTCGGTTCTGAACAGCAAAACGCCCCGACTCCATGTGGAGTCGGGGCGTTTTGTCGTTCAAGTAGCTGTATAAAAAAAGTCTGGAGTTGAAAAGAACGTCATGCTGAGCTTGTCGAAGCATCTCTCCCGCAATAGTAATCAACGCCGTTGCAACGAAGCGGGAGAGATGCTTCGACAAGTTCAGCATGACGTCCCAGCTCTAATACGCTTCCTGATTACTCAATTCACGTACGGCGACTCCAGCTCTTGGCCCATGCTGGTGAGGGTGTCGCTGCCGCGCCGGCCGGTGAGGCGGGTGCTCAGGGCCTGGGCCTCGCGGGCGCTCAGCACGTCGAGCTCGTGCAGCCAAGCCACCCGGCGCAGCTGC
This sequence comes from Bacteroidota bacterium, assembly GCA_030853845.1. Classification (GTDB taxonomy): domain Bacteria; phylum Bacteroidota; class Bacteroidia; order Cytophagales; family Hymenobacteraceae; genus Hymenobacter. The sequence goes on from JALYUI010000637.1 coordinate 11,271, forward strand.
GGCTCGATAAAGCCCAGCGGGTTCACCTGACCGTACTCGTCGCGCAGGTAGGTTTTGGTGCGGCGCTCCAGCTCGGCCACCAGCGCCCGAAACCGGCGGCGCTGCCAGGGCCGCCCGGCCAGCGTGACCACTAGGTGCGCCGTCTGGAGCCGAAACGTGTACCACTGCTGCTCGAAGCGCAGCCAGGTCGCCAGCAGGTTCAGCCCCGTTACCAGCGCCCAGCCGTAGAGGCTGGTGCTGACGTGGCCGGTCGCCAGCCAGCTCCGCAGCGGCTCATAGCCCAGAAACGCCAGCAGCAGCCCCGTCAGCAGCAGCTGGTTCACGGGCAGGTGGCGCTGCTCCACGGCCGTTACGGGCAGAATCTCTTCGTAGGGAACTTCGGTTTCGAGGGTGGCCACGCCCTGGGCATTGCGCTTGCATACGTAGAGGCTTTCGGCCCGCAACGCCACTGTAGTGGTGCCCTGAAAAAGCTGCTTCTGGGTGAAAATCATGTAAAAAAAGAGAGCTTGTGTAGCAAGCCCGATTAGCAGGGCCGTTGACGAATTATTTAAAAAAGCACTTCACAAAGGTCTTCGTAGCCCTGATTGCAGCGAAACCGGGACTCGCTCAAGTGAAGGTCAAAGGTAAGCCTGGGTACGCCTTTGACCGGTTGAAAGCGAGCTTTGGCTAAGCTCCGGCAGGCCTTGATGCCGCTGATAGACGTGTCTCTTTAGATGAGTTCGTCGTGGCCGGGGCGGATGCGGAAGCAGCGGTCGAAGCCTCAAGCAACCAGCCTATCGTACCCGCGCTATCAGTTTATGCTGCATTCTAAACGGCTCTCAACGCGATGATGCTGGCCTTTATGAACGAGTTGATGCCGATGGAAATGAAGTTGTCATTCAAAAGTAAACGAGTAAAAGCGAGTCATGCAGAGCGCCGTCACATGCCCGCTACGTGCCCATCCGCGCCGCCGTTAACGGGCCGAAGCACCGATGTGGGCAACGCATTCGATTTCTATTTTAAGCGCCGGGTCGAAGAGCGACGCTACTTGCACCAGGGTACTGGCCGGAAAGTCGCCGTGAAATACCTCCGCGCGGGCTTTTGCTACGTGAGGAATTTGGTCGGCATCGGTTACGAAGACGGTCAGCTTCACGATGTCGGCGGCCGTGCCACCGGCAGCCTCAACCAGGGCAGTCAGCTTGCGGAAGATAGTTTGCGCCTGCTCGAAGCCATCGGCTGGCACTTGATTCGTAACGGGGTCCTGGCCTGTTTGGCCTGCTATGTAGGCAATGCCATCCACCAGCAGGCAGTTGGAAAAACGACCGGGAGCTGGTTCGGGAGCAAATGGGCTGATGATGCGCTTGATAATGGTCATGCGGTGCTTGAACGGAAAGATAAGTCAGGGTTATGGCAACTTGGCGCAAATTTCAGGTGCTAAGCCCATTGTGCTACACCCAGTCAGAAATGAGACGCTTCCGCGTCCGAGCTATAGCTACTCCCATCATCCCCCTTTCAGTCGGCGGTAGGCTTTAGAAACTGAGCCAGCACGTCGCGCATCGTTTGCGGGGGGCGGCCCAGCAGCGTGGCCAGCGTGGGGTCCACGGCCGCGAAGTCGCCGCGCCGGGACGACCGGTAGGTACCGAGCAGCATTTCGGCCATCGGGGCCGGCACGCCCCGCGCGATGGTGGCCTGCCGCCACTCGTCGTCGGTAATCGTGACCCGTTTGATTTCGCGCCCGGCCACTTCCGACGCGATGGCAGCCACCTCGTCCAGCGTAACGGCGGCGAGGGCGGTGAGCGGCGGGGTGGCGCCCTCAAACCGGCCGGGCTGGGTCAGTATCAGCGCGTCGGCTTCAGCCAGGTCGGCGCGGGTGGTCCAGCTCACCGGGCCGTCCTCGGGGGCGCGAATCACCCCTTCCCGGAGCCCGTGCCCAATCATGTGCAACGCACTCTCGGCGTAAAAGCCGTGGCGCAGCGACGTGTAGGCCACGCCCTGCGCGGCCAGCATGGCCTCGCTGGCGGCGTGGTTGAGGGCTGGTTCAAAGAACGAATCGGCCCGCGCGCCCATGTGGCTCGTGTACAGAATGCGGCCAGCCCCGGCGGCGTGGGCGGCCGCAATGGCGGCCTGGTGCAGCCGCCGGGCTTCTTCGCCCAGCTTATTGGCGGAAACAAGCAACACCTGGTCCGCCCCCGCGAAGGCCGTCCGCAAGCTCTCGGGCTGGGCAAAATCGCCCGCCCGCACCTGCACGCCCCGCTCGGCCAGGGCCGTCGCCTGGCCGGGCTCGCGCACGCTGGCCACAAGTTGGCTGGCGGGCACAAGGCGCAAAAGATTTTCGATGATGGCGGCCCCTAACTGGCCGTTGGCTCCGGTGATGATAAGCATGTATGGGGACTGTTGGGGGTGAGAAAATGGTGAAAAAAGTTATGCCGGGCACAGCCGCAGCATCGGGAGTATAACCGTAACCAAGCTGTGCAACGATGGATGCGAGATGCCTCAGCTACGCTCGGCATAGCATTCCGCGAAAGCTATGCTGAATGTGCCCCTGGCCCATTTACCGGCCGCTGCCGGCCCGCACGCGCTCAACCAGCACGGCCAGCGGCTGGCCTTGCAGGCGCTCGTAGTTGAGCCGAAACAGCCAGGTGGCGTGGTCGGCATCGGCCGCGGTACGAATCCGAAACACCACCCAATCGCCGGGGCCCTGGCCGTACGGAAACGGGCTGGCCAGGCCCTGCTCCAGCAGCGGCAGGCCCAGGGCGGGGGTGGTGGCCAGGTGCATTTCCCCGTTCAGGTGGATGTGGCCCAGCTCCGCTTCCCCGACGTAAAAATCGGCCCCATCGACGCGGGTGCGGTTGAACAAATCCCAGTGCGTAGCGGAAATAATATCGGGCCACGCCTGAATGGCTTCGGCGGTTTGCTGGCCCGGCCCGGCCAGTGTGGGCGCGGGCTGGATGGGGCCTTTGGCAGCTAGTTTCATCGGTTGGAGCGGTAAATCAGGAAAAGTAAAATCAGTTGAACGAGTTACGAAATGCCCCGGGCGAGAGGGCAGTTTTGGTTTTGAACAGCTTGCTGAACGACTGAGAGTGCCCAAAACCCAGGGCGTAGGCAATCTCGCTCACCGACAGCTCCGTGGTGGACAGCTGCTCTTTGGCCTTCTCGATGAGCCGGGCCTGGATATGCTGCTGGGTGCTCTGGCCGGTGAGACTTTTGAGCAGGCCGCTCAAGTAATTGGGCGACACGTGCAGCTGGTCGGCAATGGCCTGCACGGTGGGAGGACCCTGCCGGGCCAGCGCCTCACCGGCGAAGCAGGCCGTGAGCAGGTCTTCCAGCCGGCTGAGCAGCGCGTGGTTGCTGATGTGGCGGGTAATGAACTGCCGCTGGTAAAAGCGCTCGGAATAGGTGAGCAGCAGCTCCAGCTGCGCCACGATAACGCGCTGGCTGAACGCATCAATCGGGGCGTGGTATTCCTGCCCAATTCGCTGCATCAGGTCGGTCATCAGGCCCTCTTCCTTGTTGGAAAGGTGCAGCGCCTCGTGCACCGCGTAGCTGAAAAACGGGTACTGCCGAATGGTTTTGACCAGCGACGTATGCCACAAAAAATCGGGGTGAACAAGCAGCAGCCAACCCGTATGCCGCAGGGTTTCGTCCGCTTCGATGCTCAGCAGCTGGTCGGGGGCCATAAATACCATCATGCCCGCATCGAAATCATACACCTGCTGGCCGTACTTCAGCTTGCCGTTGAAGTTCTTCTTCAGCGCGATGGAGTAGAACTGGTTCAGCATCGGGACAAATGGCGTGTCGGCCGCGTACGTAATATCCTCGAACTGAATGAGGCTGAGCAACGGATGCTCCGGCTTGGGCAGCCCCGCCAGCTGATGAAAGGCCGAGATGGTTTCGACCCGGCGCGGCTGCTCGTTTTTCATGGCGCTATCATTAGGGGTGCGGGCAGGTAACATGCCAATGGCCGGCCCGCTCATCGGGCTCAACCTGCTACTAAACAAAGGTCGGGAGGCCGCCGTTTGCGGGCGTAGCCAAATCTCGGTTTGTTGTAGCCGTTTCGTGGCAGTGCCAACGCGGTGTTTTCGGCGCTTCGCAAACCGCGCTCATGAACCGGATAGGGCCTGGAGGGCAAAACCGCTCCGAACTGCCATTGCCCGCTACGCGAACGGGCTCGGCGAAAAGCATAGCACAAAAATCGCCAGCATCAGCCAGCCCAGCAGCTGGCGGCCCCGGCTGAGGGGAGTTTCATCGGGGGCGGGCGGGTGGTAGATGCCCGTGCCCACGCCCAGCAGCAGCCCAAACGCCAGCCAGCCCGGGTTGCCCACAATGCCCGGCCACAGCGCCGCGCAGGCCAGCTGCGCGCCCCAGATGCCCGCCGCCAGCAGCCAGCCCTGCCAGGGCCGGGGCAGCACCCGCCGGAATATCAGCATCAGGTAAATGGCGTACACCGGCCCGCCGTACAGCCAGCTTTGCGCGTCGTCCTGGGGCGTAAACAGCCCCAGCCCGGCGTAAAAAATAAACGCCACGAACAGCACCGGCACCAGCCGGTTGAACGCCCGCGGCCCGATAAGCCCGTACAGAATGTGGCCGCCGTCGAGCTGGCCCATGGGCAGCAGGTTGAGGGCCGTGAAAAACAGGCTAAGCACCCCCGCCAGCAGCAAGGGGTAGTGCAGCAACTCGTTGGGATGGGGCAGGAGCGTGGGGTCGGCCAACGCACCTTCGAGCCAGCGGTAGAGCAGGGGCCGCGCCAGGGTAATGCTCTGCGTGCCGGGAGGGTACACGTGTCGGGCATAGTCGGCCCCAAACCGGGCGTACTCCGGATGAATGCTGAATAGGTACTCGAGCGGCGGCAAATGCGTGAAGCCGTAGGCCAGCAGTGCCACCGCCACCACGAAGCCCGCCAGCGGCCCGGCCAGCCCGATGTCGAAAAACTCGCGCCGCGAAAAAATCCGCTCCCGAATCCGGATAACTGCTCCGAACGTGCCCAGACCCAGCGGAAACGGGATGTAGTAGGGTAGCGAAGTAGCCACCCGGTTGCGCCGCGCCACGAAGTAATGCCCGAACTCATGCACCGTGAGCACCCCCAGAAACCCCGCCGCATACAGCAGCCCGCGCCCCCATTCGGCCCCCAGCGGCGCGGCCGGCAGCCCCCAGAAGCCCAGCGGCAGCAGGC